>JBDHWF010000082.1:0-18928 GCA_039810045.1 Chloroflexia bacterium | reverse complement strand
TGGGTGCTCGATCGTCAATATCCCGGCGAGATGCCCATCACCCTGGACGATGGCGTGGGCAAACCGAGCCGCTGGAACACCTTGCGTGCGCTACGGGTATTGCGGTGGGCGGCTGCCGGAGGCTAACCCTGCCCCCAACCACTCCCCATACCCTAACCGCACCACGACGACCACATACTCCGCGCCCAATCACCAACGAGACACCACAACAAACTCCCAGGTTGTGCGGCTCCAGGCAATTTTCAGAATTACCTGGATGGGGGTATTGACAGGTTGGCAAGGGGATGGTAGTATCCGTACATCAGTGACGCGACCCACCCGCCCAGGGCCGCACCCCTCGCAAGAGGCGCGCGAATCTGGAGTCCGTGGGAGACCGAACCGAACAGTATTCTTTCGGGGATACCGTTCCAACGGTAGTGCAGTCAGTAGCACCTCCGGGTGATCACTGCTCACCGCAGTCCTGAGACACAAGGTGCCAACGGCCTCTCGGGGTTGTTGGCACTTTGTTATTATCACCGCCGCAGTGGTATAGCGCATCTAGTGCCTGTTTCGCGCATCGGTAGCGCATCCAGGGCTTCATCTGGTGGGCGTATGCTCAGCCTTCCTGACCTGACTCCACCTTGCTCACTGCACACGCTCCCCCTGCTGGCCCCTAGCCCCGCTCCTCTCACCCAAGCGGCTTCATTGCGCAGAGGAGTTGCACCGACATCTCCGCTCAGTACGCCGCTGGAAGATCGCTGTGCCAGCAGCACAATCCGCCTACTCAGCAACACCACTCGGGCATTGCGCCCTACCAATAATCGCCTGCATTCTGCCGTACTCAAGAGAAAATGCCCAAACTTTGCACAAGAACACCCGATAAATCTGAAACTGTTGGCACACAACCTGCGTATCTAGTAGTACCTGCGATAGCGGGGATTAACAAGTTACTTTATGGTGGATTGCAACGAGGCAGTCTTCTGATTTCCCTCTACTGACTCTCCTCTAGCAACATTCTCTCCCCCAATTCTCCTCTTTCTGCTTCTTTCTGCCTCATCATCCACCGTTGTAAATAAGACCCCGGTGCGGATCAGCGCACCGGGGTTTTTGTTGCCCGCCGCGCAAAAAAAGGCCCGGTCGGCCATCCTGTACTGTGGCCGACCGGGCTGCTTGCCCCCTGCTGCTAGGCATGATTGTCGATCCATTCTCGCACCATCGGGCAACTCCTTTCCCGCAGGGTCGTCCTGACCCACCCAACAAATACGCCGCACCGCGTCCAGTTCATCGCCCGCCTTGCCGTAGCTCCCCGATCCCGTGACCAAGGCGCTGACCGCCGGACGTTGGGCGTCGCTGTGGCTTCAGTAATCCACATCCAGCCCGGTGGGCCACGCCCCCAGTCCAAACGAAAACAGTGTCGTCGTCCACGCATCAGCAACATCGTTTCACTCCTCCGTATCAAAGTCGATTGGCTCCACACTCGCCCGTTGCAATCGACGATAACTCTCGTAGCGGTCGGGGTCGATCTGCCCTGCATTCAGCGCGGCCCGCACGGCGCACCCTGGCTCGTGCAGATGACTGCAATCGTTCAGGCGACACTGCCCAAGGAACGGTCGAAACTCGCGAAAACACCAGTCCAGATCCTCCACTGTCCGACCATCCAACGCCAGCGCCCGGAATCCGGCGGTATCAGCCAGATAGCCCCCTGCACCATCATCCAGCGGAAAGAGGTGCGTACCAGTCGTGGTATGTCGCCCCTTATGAGTCAGGCCACTGATTCCACCGACTGCCTGTCCCAGCCCTGGTTGCAGGGCATTCAGCAAGCTCGACTTCCCCACCCCCGACGGCCCAAGCAGTGCCGAGGTCTTGCCCACCAACTGCTCGCGCAGCGCTGCGACGCCCTCCCCGGTCAGCGCACTGGCGATCACCACGGGGTAGCCCAACCGCCGATAGACCGCTAACCGTTCGGCTAACCACGGCTCTACGCCCAGATCGGCCTTGCCAATACAGATCACCACGCCCAGCTCTTGCGCCTCCGCCAGCACCAGCAGGCGATCCAGCACGCGCAGGTGGGGCGTTGGTTCCTGCGCCGCGAACGTAGCGACCAGTTGATCAAGGCCCGCAATTGAGGTCAGCTTGCCACTGCCTTTGTCAGGGTCATGCCGCGTGAATGAACCACCCGCCCGCTCGATAATTTCCTCAATGGTGCCAGTCCCCGCACTTGCGGGAAGGATCATCACCCGATCACCCACAGCCACCGGGTCGTGACCGCGCACCTTCACCGCTTTGACACTCTTGCGTGTCTTCGTCTGGTCGCTCTTGGCATAGATCAACTCTTTCCGCAATCGGCCCCGAATCGTGCAGGAGAACGTCCCGAGACTGGTCTCCACGCGGTAAATACCCCGACTGCCTTCGACGATCAGCCCTTCCACCAGCGTTGGCTCCACTGTTGTCGCTTCCGCTGCCACTGCCACCTCGTCCACCATCTCATCGGTCGCCATTGCTGCCGCTGCCCGTTCACGCCGCGTCAGCCGTCCCTTCTTTGCCAACCGCCCTCTGACTCCTCTCTCGGTGCCTCTGCTGGGGTATGCTGGTTCCGTCCAGGCACCCGGACGACGCAACCACACTAGCCGCCTGACCAGCGCGTGCCGCAAGGCGAGGTGATCGACAGCCGCCACAGCAGCCTACACAGATCAACGTCTGCAAACAGTTCTGTTACGATCGATGGTGGAAAAACCAGGGATTCGCCGGGGAAGCTGTACCTACCGCTCGACCTGAACAGTGCGACGCTGACGCCGATCAACTCGCATCACTACAGTTCCTGTTGTCATCGTCGCACCTCCTTCCTGTCGTTCCGGCTTCCAGCGTGGCTAAATCCTATCGCGGACAATGCTTCGTCCTCGCGCACTATACCAGGGGGCAGAGGCGGGCGTCAACCCTGATCGTGCAAATGGCGCAAGACTGACGGCGCGGCAAAGTCACGGTCAGTTGTCAGGCGCAATGCCCGATTGAGGATCATTTCCACTTCATCAAGCACGCCAGCAGGCAAGCGCCGCCGCGATGCTGTACGCGCATCTTCCCGCGCCAGCATTCGCAACAGTTTCAGTGCATTGACGGACACCAGTTCAGCAGCGGGGTCGTGACTCCGGCATTCTGGGCACAGCACCCCGCCCAACTCGAAGCTATACCGATTCTCGACTGGTTCTAGCGGACGGTCACAGCCAACGCAGTGTTCCAGGTTTGGCTGATAACCAAGATACCCCAGCAGCCGCAGGTCAAAATGCGTAGTAACAAGTTTTGGCGCGATTCCGTCAGAGAGCGCACCGAGCGCACCCACCAGCAGATCCCAAACAGCGCGGTTCTCCACCCCTTCTTCAGAGAGGCGATCCAGGCGTTCGGCCATCCGATAGGCCGCGCCGATCAGGTCCAACGTTTCGGGGTCTTCTACCCGCAAGCCGCGAAACGCCTCGGTCGTTTCCGCCGACGTGATCACGTCCAGATTCCGCCCGCGGGCCAGTTGGAGCTTCGTTCTGGTAAACAGTTCCAGATGCCCACGCAGCTTGCTGGCAGGCCGACGAATCCCCTTCGCGATCACCCGCAGCTTGCCGTATTGCGGCGTGTAGAGCGTGAGAATCCGATCGGCCTCACCTTGCTCTTGCCTACGCAGGACAACCCCTTCAGTCCGATAAATCCGCTCTGCCAGCCGCGACACTGCTCCTCCTGCCAGATCATCTGCTAGAAGCAAATTATACCATTCGGAGGCGAAAACTTGTGCTAAAGACTGGGCTGACCCTGGCGTAAAAAAGCCCCTTGCCACCCAGCTACCAGGGCGGCAAGGGGTGAATTACCAGGCGGTTTATTTCGCCGCAGCGGTCGCCAGCGCCTGCTCCTTCGACCCTGCCTTCGCCTCACGCATCGCCTGCAACGCGGCGACCTGTGTTTTGCCCAGCGCATCGAGATGCGCCAACCAGCCATCTTTATAAGGTCGCATCGCATCGACCAGCAACTGGGCCACCACCAGATTACGGAACCATTTCTTGTCCGAGGGGACGATCTCCCACGGCGCGCGGGTGGTGCTACACTCGCGCAACGCATCTTCGTAGGCATGCATATAGTCGGACCACCGTTCGCGCTCGGCCCAATCGTTCGGCGAGAGTTTCCAGGCTTTCGTCACATCCTGTTCGCGGGCGAGCAAGCGCTGCTCCTGCTCATCTTTGCTAATGTGCAAGAAACATTTGATCAGGATCGTCCCTGTTTCAGTCAGCAGCCGCTCAAACGCGTTGATCTGCGAGTAGCGCGCCCGCCAGACCTCATCTGGCACCAACTGATGCACCCGCACCACCAGGACATCTTCGTATTGCGAACGATTGAAAACCCCGAGTTGCCCAGACGCTGGCACGGCCTGATGCACGCGCCAGAGAAAGTCGTGGGCCAGTTCCTGTTCGGTTGGCACGCCGAACGCAACAATATGACACCCAGCCGGGTTGACCTCCTTCAGCACCCGCTTGATCGTGCCATCTTTGCCGCTCGTATCCATCCCCTGCAACAGGAGCAAGACCCGGTGTTGCCCAGCAGCAAAGAGCAAGTCTTGCAACTCGGCCAGTTCATCATCCAGTTGCAGCAGCAATTCGCGGCCCTTCTCCTTGGTCAGGCCATGCGTGTCGGCTGGATCACAGCGATCAAGGTGTACGCGTTCCCCTGGCACTACTCGCTGACTCCAGCGGTCCTTTTCTTTGGCCATCCCTTATCCATCTCCTTGCGCGTGTTCGGCCCAGTTGGCAACGGCTCGTTGCACAGCTTCGGCGGCCATCTGCGGGGCATAGGCCCGTTCTGGCGGCACACCGCCCAGGGCGGCAGTAATCGCCTCAGCAGTAAGCGCCCCCGCCTGCACCGCCGCTTGCCCCGTAATCAAGATCGTCGCCATTGACGCTGCGGCAATCGCCGTACTACAGCCGAAAGCGCGAAATCGCGCCGTAGCCACCTGATCGGCAGCGATCAGCACGGCGATCTCAATCTGCGTTGACCCCGTTTGCAAATCACCACTTTGCCCCCGCCCATTCGCCTCGGGCAGTCGACCCAGATTCTGGGGGCGGGCAAAAAGCCCAAGGACTTGTGAACTGAGGCTTGCTTCAGTCATCCCAATCCGCCATCTTTCCCTATCCAGCAAGATTGTAACATGAGGGCGGATTGTTGGCTGCGCGAGTGATCGAGGTCGTCGTACTCAGCCAAGCAGGGCTAGCGGCACAACCGCGACACCATCAGGGCGACGATAGGCGTGAGTCCCAGTAGTGATCACTACCAGATCAGCGATCCGCGCTGGCACCTGGTCACGGAGCCAGCGCAGATGCCGTACATCGGCGTCGGTGACAGTGGCCGCGAGCTTGACCTCTATCGCGAGCAGTTGCCCTTCCTCGCCTTCTACCAGGAGATCAATTTCATAGGCACCCCGATGATCACGCAGATGATAAACCCTGGCGACCTCTGCCTGAGCAAGCACCCGCACCGAAAGAGTGACTAACGCCTCAAAGAGTTTCCCCACCATCGTGGCCCCGGCTGGACTTAACAGGGTGCGGGCGGACAAATTGAGGAGGCGAGCGGCGAGCGCGGGGTCTGCAAGGTGATGTTTTGGTGCCTGTTGGAGCTTGGCGAACTGGTTCTGGGTGGTACTCCAACCGGGCAAGGGATCGAGCAGCCAGAGGTGGGTGAGGTAATCCCGATAGGTGATCGTGGTCGTCTTTGCCGGCAGATTGCCTTCGCTTGCTGCTGCCTGGGCAATCGTGGTGTACGTCGCTGTAGTCCCGGTTGCGGCAGCATAGGCAGCAAGCCAGCGCCGCAATGTCTCAGGCCGCCGGACAACGTGGCCCAACTCTGGCAGGTCACGATCAACGACACGCTGTAGATAGCCATCCAACTGGAGATTCCGTAGGCGCGGTGGTAGTCGATTGAGACCAGGAAAGCCACTCGCCACAATCTGTTCAGTGTACTGGGCAAGGTCGAAGCTGGACTCCCCAGCAGGTTCAGCGTCGCCATTGAGCAAATCGTGGAAGCTGACCGTCGGGGTCGTGAACCCCCGTTCATGCAGACCCATTGGACGCATCCGCAACGCAATAATCCGCCCTGCCCCACTATGCGTATCAGTGCCCGTCTGCGGCGTCGCACTTCCCGTCAGGAGAAATCGCCCAGCAGGTGCGCCAGCATCGACTGCCCGCCGCACGACATCCCAAAGCAGCGGCAGGCGCTGCCACTCATCAAGTAAGACTGTTCCTGCTGCATTGCTCAGGATAAGCGCAGGCGCGGCCCCCAGGGTTTCCCGCTGCTCGGGGAAATCGAGAAACCACTGCTGATCCGCCCGCCGTTGGGCCGTCCCTGTTTTGCCTACCCCCTTTGGCCCATCCAAGGCAATAGCAGGGGCCATTGGCAGCAGTTCATCCAGTTCGCGGTCGATAGTGCGCCGGAGATATTCCATAGATCCTCTACGCTACGCTACCTCCAGTACACTTTCTAGACTACCTTGAGTACAGGTTATACGCTACCTTGAGTACAACTGCAAGGCTACCTTTGGTACATCGTTTACGCTACGCTGGGTATAGTGCTGCCTGTCGTCTGCCCATTTCGGCAGCGTTAGGCCAGTGGCTTCACCGTGAAGACGATCACCTCTGGGCCACCTTCGGCAACCAGACTGCGATCAACCCATTGCTCCATCACCTCGCAGTGCGCGCCGGATACGGGGATCAGTTGGCCCAACTCGGGCAGTCGGGGCACAAACGAGGGGTTTTCGACGACCACCCCATCAACATTCTCAAACCGAATCCAAAAACCTTCTGGGGTCGGATGCTCCGCGGTCATGCGCTATCTCCCCTCTTATTTGCTGAATGGCGACGCAGGATCGCGATTCAACAACCGCAGTAATTGGGCCGATGGGGCGACGGGCAACGTGGTTGGCGCAGCCGCCAGCAGCGCCGTCAGTTCATCTGCAGGCAGGTCACGGGTGGGATCCCACTCGTGCTGCTTCATATTCGCCCGACCCTTTTCGTCAAACGTCACCCCTTCACCCACCAGAAGCGCCCGCATCGCCTCGACCCCGCCAAAGGCCCAACCGCCAGTCAGCGTGCCATCTTTACTGATCACGCGCTGCGCTGGCACCTGCAACCGATCGGGCGTCTCATTCATCACCCAGCCGATCATCCGCGCCCCACGCGGATGCCCAATCGCTTTCCCCAACGCTCCGTAGGTCGTCACACGCCCGGTGGGACACGCCTGCACCAGGGCATACACCTGTGCAGCAAGGGCCGCCGCCGCCTCTGTCGTAATCGCCATCGCGCCCTTTTCCCTTTCCTACTGCGCAAGCGTGCGTACCCAGGGATGACTTTCATCAACTACGGTAAAGCCCATCGCTGCATACAGCCGATTCGCCGCAACATTCGCCGTACTCGTATTGATATAGGCCGTCTGTGCCTCCAACGCCTGCAAGCGGCGCAATCCTTCGGCCAGCAATGCCGCCCCCAGCCCCCGCCGCTGATGCGTGGGATCGGTGCCGACTGGCTCAAAGACCCCGATCCGATTGGCGGGATCGTGCCAGACCAGGGCATAGGCGGCGATCTGCCCATCCGGCCCAACAGCCACCAGATCGAGGTCTTGCCGATAGGTTGGCGCGGCCCGCACGGCGTTATGCTTCTCCACCGTCATCCGCGAAGGCGCGAAGGCGGCGCGGTGCGCGGCGACGCGCCCTGCCACCTCCTCCGGCCCAGCCAGCGCCCGCACAGTGTAACCAGCTGGCAGCGGCGCGGTCGGCAACGCGCCACGCAGGTCTTGTCGCCGATAGCGGAAGCCCTGTTCCTGGCGCTGGTAGCCTTGCCCTTGCAGCAGCGCGACCCGCACCGCATCGCCATCAAAAGCATAGGCCGTCAGCGTCAGTGGCTTGTCGGCGGCGGCCTGCTGCCGTTGCGCGGTAGCCCAGGCCAGCATCTCCGCCTCAATCCCGCGCTGCCACGGATCACTGAACAAGATCACTTCAGCGCCCACCGGCCAGGCACAGCCGATCAGGTCGTCAGCGGGCGTGAACCACAACTGCGCCGCGAAGATCTGTGCCAGATCACCGTCGGTATAGCGCCACCAATCGAGATCGCCAATAGTGCAATAGTGCCGCTCGTCACCAACGGCGACCATCGCGATCAGCAACTGGCGCAGCCGCGCATAATCGGCTTCATCAGCGAATGGGCGTGAAATCATGCCGCTGTCTGGATACATCGTTCACCTACGCTGCTGAAAGAGTTGCGCCAGCCCATAGCCCACCAGTCCGGCCACGATAAAGGCCAGAATTGACGGCCCAAAGGCGCGGAGCAAGGTGTTGCCACTGGTGAAATCGACAACGGCCAGCCCCAGCGCAAACGCCCCTGGCAACAGAATCAGTCGCACCAGATAGCGCGGCAGGCCAATCCGGCTTGCCGCGCGCCCGCCGAGAAACGGTAATGCCAGCCCAAAGATGATCGGGATGATCAGCCCGGTCAGATCCATCGGCACCTCATCCTGCCCGCCCTTGCCAGCGTGACAACGCGCTTGCCCCACTGGCCTGACTCAGGGCCTGAACGCAGGATTATCGCGGGCAGCAATGGGCCAGCACCCTCACGCGCCAACCCGTCCATACTCCTGCACACCGTCTGGCTGAGCGACCAACACCAGATCGACAAGATCGATAAACAGCCCATGCTCCACCACGCCAACTAACGCCTTGATCGCTGTCGCGGTAGCGGCGGGGTCAGCCAACGGTCCAAAATCGCAATCGAGAATCACATTGCCGCTGTCGGTGACGAATGGCGCACCATCGCGCTGGCGCAACGTTGGCGTTGCACCGAGCCGCGCCAGTGCCGCGCTGGTATGGCGCAGCCCAAACGGCACCACCTCCACAGGCACGTATTTCGTCAGCCCGTTTGCGGCGACCTTACTGGCATCAACGATCAGCACCTGCTGCATAGTCGCCCGCGCGACCAGTTTCTCCCGCAGCAAGGCCCCGCCAAACCCTTTGATTGCCGCAAAAGTCGTCAGGTCGATCTCGTCCGCCCCATCAATCGTCAGATCGAGGGTCTCCAGATCATCCAGCTCGGTCAACGGAATCTGCAACTCGCGTGCCAGTTGCGCCGTTGACTCCGACGTTGCCACCCCCACGATCTGTAGCCCTGCCGCCACCCGTTCGCCGAGCGCCCGCACTGCGTAGACCGCTGTCGAGCCAGTGCCAAGGCCAACGCGCATCCCCTCTTGCACCAAGGCGACCGCCTGGCGGGCAGCGGCTTCTTTCAATTGCTCAATCGACACCTAGCCCCCCCTTTCCCCCGCAACCGCCACCGCGCAGTACTTAGTCTGGTAAATCGCCCGCCGCTGCCTGATCAAGCAGCCAGAGCAGTTTGCCCGCTGTCGGCGCAATAATCTGCGCTGGCAAACGTTGCGGCGCGTATGGCTCGTGCAGAATCTCCCGCACAATCGCCGCTTTCTCCTTGCCCGCCACCAGAAATTGCACCTCCCGCGCAGCATTCAACACGGGCGGCGTCAGCGTCACGCGCACCGTATTCAGCTTCTCCACGAACGGCGCAGCCACCAGCTTCGTTGTCTCCCCCAAGGCAGGGCTATCGGGAAAGAGCGAGGCCGTATGCCCTTCCGTACCCAGTCCCAGATGAATCAGATCAAAGCGCGGCAGTTGCCCCGCTGGCAGACCAAAGGTATCGATCAGGGTGGTGGCATAGGCCGCCGCAGCGGCCTCAGGGTCGGCGTTCTCCGCGACGATGCGGTGAATCTGCGCCTCGGGGATCGGCACCTGGGCCAGCAGTGCCTCGTACGCCATGCGGTAGTTACTCTGGTCATCAGTTGGTGGCACCGGGCGTTCGTCACCCCAATAAACGTGAACATTGGCCCAATCAACCTGGTCGCGCGCGGGCGCGGTCGCCAGCAGTTGAAACAGCGCCTTGGGCGTCGAACCACCCGACAACGCCACCATGAACCGCCCACGCGCGGCAATCGCATCATGAGCGGCGGCGATGAAGCGGCGGGCGGCTTCTTCCGCCAACGCCGCGGGATTCGCGCAAACAACAATCTCTGGGGTCGCCGTACTCATTGTAATCGCTCCACCCCGTTCGCCAGTTGCGCGGCAAAGACCAACGCCCCTTCATACGTGGGGTCAGCGCCGAACTGGTCGAGGGCTTGTAATAACAGGTCATTTTCATCGCGTTCAGTAACGCGAATCATCTGGTTCAGGTTGGGCAACCCTGGCACATCGATCTGCGCGGCGATATGCGCCCCATTTTCGCGGTAAATCTTGAACGTACCAGCCTCCTTGCCGCTCACTGTCAGGTGCATCGTACGGAGGCCCACGATATTGTCGCCATAATGGTCGGGGCGCAGGGCAACCGTCACCGAGCGTTCCCCCGCCCGCAATACCCACCGATAGGCCCCATCAGCTTCGCGCTCTGGTCGGTGCTCGATCTGCCAGCCCAGGCGGCTTGCCAGCCAGCCCAACGCCAACAGCCCCTCGGTAAAGCCAGAATAGCGGTTGCCCCCCGCTGGCTCATAGCCAATCGTCACCGTTTCAATCATCCCCAACAGGGGGGCATAATCAACCGGGTCGAAGAACTGCGCGACGAGTTCCCGCCACCGCCGCAAGCGCTCCCAGGCAAAATCGCTGATCGCGGCGCCGTGCGGGATGATACTCATCTCAGCCAGTTCTTTCAGGCTGCCAGAAATATCCACGAACGAGGCCGAATCGATGATCAACCGATCAACGATATCGAGGACGCGGGTGAACCGCGATTCCATGAATGGCGGCTGCTCCATCCACCAGAGAAAATCGGGCAACTCTGGCACGAGCAGGGCATCAACGACAGCGGGCAAATGTTTCGCCGCTTCACCACTCGCCACCACCGTCACCTGCTCAAAGACGAGTCGCCGATCCCCAATCGTCTGCGTATTGTGTTTCACATACGATTGCAGCGTCGCTTCTTCCTTATCGGGTTCAGCCAGCACGATAATCGCCCGCGAAGGATGGCGCGTCCCCAGGTGCTCAATCGCGGCCTTCACCTGCCTAATCCCTTCGGGGTTCATTGTTTGGACAATCAGATTGAGGACGTTGGTCCGCATCGCCAACGAGCCGCTCGCCTCTGGAGCGCGGGCGGCTTCCTCACGCCAGGCATTACGCAGCGTTTCCTCAATCTGATTGACCTCCACTGGCTGCCCCGCCCAGGCGAAGTCGGCATCGACACTCATGCACTATCCTCCAAAACCACCGGCAACCGCGTTGGATAGCCGCTCACCTGGCAGTTTCCATCACCAACCGCTACCCTGCGCCACAATCAGAACGCCCCTGCCACTACCGAACCAACTACGTCTGGAACTTCGCGGTGATCAACGGCTTACCCCAGCCCTAGAGCCGCCGCCAGCGCCGCCCATCGCGCTGAATCAGCGCGTCGGCTTCGGGTGGCCCCCAGGTTCCCGCTTCGTAGTTGGGGAAATCGGGACGTGGTTGCTTTGCCCAATACTCAAGAATCGGCGTGGCAATCGTCCACGCCTGCTCCACCTCATCGCGGCGGGCAAATAACGTCTGGTCGCCACGCATACAGTCGAGCAACAGGCGGGCATAGTCATCTGGCCCCGAGGCAATGAACGCCGTACCGTAGAAGAAGTCCATATTGACCGAGCGAATCTGCATCTCCGCCCCCGGCACCTTCGCGGCGAACCGCAGCGAAATCCCCGCGTCGGGTTGAATCCGCAGCGTCAGCACATTTGGTTCGGGTGGCATTGTCGCCGTGCCAGCAAAGAGCAACGCAGGCGCAGTGCGGAACTGCACCGCAATCTCGGTTGTCCGTTGCGGCAACCGTTTCCCGGTGCGGAGGTAGAACGGCACCCCGGCCCAGCGCCAGTTGTCGATCCGCAACTTCATCGCGATGTACGTTTCGACGCTGGAATCGGGGTCAACCCCTTTCTCACTGCGATACCCAGGGGCCACGCGCCCTTCAACCCACCCCGGCCCATATTGACCGCGCACCACGTCCGAGGCGATTGACGCCCCCCGCAGCGGCGTGATCGCCTGCAAGACCTGCACCTTTTCGTCGCGCACCGTCTTCTCGTTGATCGTACTTGGCGGCTCCATCGCGATCAGGCTGAGCACCTGGAACATATGGTTCTGGACAATATCGCGCAATGCCCCAGCTTCTTCGTAAAACTCACCGCGCCCCTCGATCCCGATCGCCTCCGAGACGGTGATCTGGACATTATCGATATATTGCCGATTCCAGAGCGGCTCGAAAATCCCATTACCAAAGCGGAAGACGAGCAGATTCTGCACCGTCTCCTTCCCCAGATAGTGGTCGATCCGATAAACCTGTGATTCCGCAAAGGTGCCTGCGATTTCGTTGTTCAGCGATTGCGCCGAGGCCAGATCGTGACCGAAAGGCTTTTCGATCACCAGGCGGGTCCACCCTTCGCGCCCATCGCCAGGAACCGCCCGCTGGGCCAACCCCACGGCATTGAGATTGTTGATAATAATCGGGTAATAGCTTGGCGGGGTTGCCAGATAGAAGATCCGATTGCCCCCAACACCGCGCTCATCATCGAGTTGTTCGAGTACTTCTTTCAGCTTCTGGTAGCCGGCCAGATCATCGAAGTTGGCCTGCACATACGAGAGTCGCTTGGCGAATTCCTGCCAGGTCGCATCATCGACCTCGTCGCCGAGCGCATCTTTGACGGCAGTCTGCATCTCATTGCGAAACTTCTCATCATCCCAATCGCGGCGGGCAAAGCCGACAATCGAGAAGGCGGCGGGGAGCGGCGTATCCACGGTCAGATCATAGAGTTGGGGCATCAGTTTGCGGTGCGTCAGATCACCCGTCACCCCAAAGATCACCATCGTACAGGGGTCAGGCGTCTGCTCCAGGCGCAGCCCTTCCCGTAGCGGATTGATCGTGGGCCGCCCCGATGCAGGCGCGGACGCGTTTGCTGTCATCGTTCCTCCGATTCGTCTGTGGTCGCGGCCCTACAGCGGCAGCGACCGTCCTGCCCCCTACTCGTGCTGCCCGCCTGCTGCCTCCCATTCGGTATGGAAGACGCCTTCCTTATCGATGCGGTGGTAGGTGTGCGCACCGAAGAAATCGCGCAGGCCCTGAATCAGATTAGCGGGCAATACGGCGGCCCGATACGAATCGAAGTAATCAAGTGACGCACTGAGCGCCGGAATTGGCACGCCCAGATCACGGGCAACCTGGGCCACATACCGCCACTGGGCATTCGACTGGTTCAGCGTCTCAGCAAAACCAGGGTCAAGCATCAGGTTTGCCAGGTGTGGATCACGGGTAAAGGCCTGCTGAATCGTATCCAGCAGTTCGGCCCGAATAATACAGCCGCCCTTCCAGATCCGCGCCAACTCCGACAGATGCAATTCAAAGCCGTAGTGTTCAGACGCCGCCCGCAGCAACGCCATCCCCTGCGCGTACGAACTGACTTTGGCGGAGTAGAGCGCCGCCTCCAGCGCATCAAGCAACTGCGCCTTCGGGCCAGTGCTGGCATCTTCCATCGACGGCCCATTCGGGCCATGCAGCACCTTCGCCGCCGCCAGCCGCTCCTGTTTCATCGCGGAGATCCCCCGCGACCAGACAGCGGCATCAATGGTGGGAATCGGAATCCCCAACTCAATCGCGTTGGTCGAAGTCCAGCGCCCGGTGCCTTTTTGCTCGGCCTCATCGAGAATCAGATCGACCAATGCCTCCCCCGTATCGGGGTCGATAAACGCCAGCACCTTCGCCGTGATCTCAATCAGGTACGAGTTCAGTTTCCCCGTATTCCAGCGGGCGAAAATCTCCGCCATCTGCGGCGCGGTCAGTTCCAGCGCGTGCTTCATAATATTGTAGGTTTCGGCGATCAACTGCATATCGCCGTACTCAATCCCGTTATGCACCATCTTGACGTAGTGGCCCGCACCACCCGGCCCAATATAGGCCACACAGGGGCCATCCTTGACCTGCGCGGCGATCTTCTCAAGCGCAGGGGCCAGCAGGTCATACGCCTCGCGGGGGCCACCGGGCATCAGGCTTGGGCCGTATCGCGCCCCTTCCTCGCCCCCACTCACCCCCATCCCCACAAAATGGAGGCCAGTGCCCTCAAACTCCATTGAGCGGCGAATTGTGTCCTGGAAGAACGAATTCCCGCCGTC
Source organism: Chloroflexia bacterium (assembly GCA_039810045.1). Lineage (GTDB taxonomy): Bacteria > Chloroflexota > Chloroflexia > Thermomicrobiales > CADCWN01 > CADCWN01. The sequence goes on along the minus strand of JBDHWF010000082.1, from coordinate 4,767 downwards.
GATCACCACATCGCCATCATCAAGCAATGGCTTCAACTCGGCGATCACAGCATCAACTGGGCCGCCCGCCTTGACCAGAATAATAATTCGCCGGGGACGCTCAATAGCGGCAACAAACTCTTTCATCGTTGCCGCCGCCGTAATCGGCTTCCCCTTTGCCTCGCCCGCCATAAATGCTTCAGTCACACTATGCGTACGGTTATAGGCCGCAATCGGAAACCCGTGATCGGCGATATTCAGGGTCAGATTGGCCCCCATCACCGCCAGCCCAATCAGGCCATAGTGGGTCGCGCCCTGCTCGTTTGCCATCAATTCCTCTCCGTCTGTTCCTCATTGTCGTTATCCTGGAACGGTGCGAGGCAAACGGCCCTCACGCCCCAGCCCTGGTTGGCTCGATCATTGTTGCTCAGTAGCCACTAGCAATAAGCTTAACACGAACAGCGGGGCAACAAAGGGGCGGGAAGTTCCCGCCCCTTTGCGGGTCTACCCCGCGCCTTAGTTTGGCACTTGCAAGGCTTCGCGCTTCTGCTCAACACCCGCCAGTAATTCATCGAACGACTTGGCGAATGCGGAGATCCCATCGGCCTCTAATTTGGCGGTCACGGCATCGATATCGATCCCGGTATCAGCTAACGCCGCCATCACCTGCCGCGCGCCATCAACGTCAGCATCAATCGTGCGCGCGACCGTGCCATGATCGCGGAACGCCTCCAATGTCGCTGGTGGCAGGGTGTTCACCGTTTCCGGGCCAATTAAGTTATCAACGTAGAGGACATCGCTGTACGCCTTGTCCTTCGTGCCAGTGCTGGCCCACAGGGGACGCTGTGGGCGCGCCCCTTGCACTGCCAGCTTCTCGAATCGCTCGCTCCCGAAGATCTCCTGGAAGCGGGCGTAGGCCAGTTTCGCGTTGGCAATCGCCACTTTACCGCGCAGGGCTTGCAGGGTCTGGCCGGCCCCACTCTCTTTGCCCACCTTCGCGATCTGCTCGTCGATCAACGTATCGACCGCGGTATCGACGCGACTGACGAAGAACGAGGCGACCGAAGCAATACGGTCGATTGGCTGCTTCGCCTGCAACCGCGCTTCCAACGCTTCGATATAGGCCCACATGACCCGCTCGTGATTTTCCAGCGAGAAGAGCAACGTCACATTGACATTGATCCCTTCGGTCAGCAACTGCTGAATCGCTGGCGCACCCTCGACTGTACCCGGCACCTTGATCATCACGTTCGGACGATCCACTGCCTGCCACAACCGCTGGGCATCTGCGATCGTCCCTTGCGTATCCCGCGCCAGTTCGGGCGAGACTTCAATCGAGACAAACCCATCGGCCCCTGCCGTCCGCTCGTAAACCGGGCGGAAAAGGTCGCAGGCGGCCTGAATATCACTGATCGCGACCGCCTCAAATACCGCCGTCGCGCTGCCGCCTTGCCGCATCACCTCGGCGATCTGGTCGTCGTACAGCTTCCCTTCGCTGATCGCTTTTTGGAAGATCGTCGGATTCGAGGTCATCCCCCGTAATTCCAGTTCCTGAATCTCCTGCGCCAGTTCCCCGTTTTGCACCAGATCACGGGTAATGAAATCAAGCCAAACGCTCTGGCCCTCCGCCAGGAGGGCTTTCATCCGCTCCGCGCCGCCGTTATTTGCTGCCATATCGTTCACCTCATCGCTTTCTTCATTCGTGCCTCAATCAGGTCAACGCTGACCTGACGCTCCCGCCTTACGAATGTCCCTCCTTCGCGCTCGTTGGCGCGACTGCCGTATCGCCATCACCTTTTTCAACCGCTGCCGCTTCCTTCGCCTTGCCCAGGAGTCGCAACGCTGTCGCCGCGACGTGTTCCTTCGTAAAGCCCAGTTCTTGCATAATCTTGTCCGCCGGGGCCGAAGCACCAAACCGATCCAGCCCGATCATCGCGCCTGCACTGCCCGCCCAACGCTCCCAACCAAAGGTCGCGCCAGCTTCCACCGTCACCCGCTGGCGGATGCTGGGTGGCAGGACGGAGTCACGATATTTTTGATCCTGCGCCATGAACAGATCCCAGCTCGGCATACTGACGACCCGCGCCTGCACGTCATGCTTCGCCAGTTCCTCACGCGCCGCAACGCACAGCGCCACCTCCGAGCCAGTCCCAATCAGGATCACGTCGGGGTCGCCTTTCGCAGCATCAACCAGAATATAGGCTCCCTGAGCCACCCCACCCTTCGCCTGCGACCGATCAAGAATTGGCAGGTTTTGGCGCGAGAACGAGAATAACGTGGGGCCTTCAGTGCGCTGCATGGCGGCCACCCAGCTTTCTACCGCTTCATTGGCATCGGCAGGGCGAATCACCGATAACTGCGGAATCGCCCGTAGCCCCGCCAGATGCTCAACCGGCTCGTGTGTCGGGCCATCCTCGCCAACCCCAATCGAGTCGTGGGTGAAGACATAGACTGCGTGCAAGCCGGAGAGTGCGCCAAGGCGAATCGCTGGCTTCATATAGTCAGAAAAGACCAGGAAAGTAGCACTGTACGGGATCACGCCGCCGTGCGCCGCCATCCCGTTCACCGCTGCGCCCATCGCGTGTTCCCGAATCCCAAAATGGATATTGCGACCACTGTAATCGGCCACCTCGCCAACTGCGCCTTGTTCCTGTTCGCCATTGATCGTTGGTGGTTGGAAATCGCCCAGCCCTTTCAACGCCGTCATCGTCGAGGGGTTGAGGTCAGCAGAACCACCGAGCAGGTTTGGCACTTTGGCGGCGATCGCATTCAGCGCGTTTCCCGCAGCCACCCGCGTCGAAACGGCTTTGTCGCCCGTCTTCCACGCGGGCAAGTCGGCGTCCCAACCCTTCGGCAATTTGCCAGCCTGGGCCAGTTCCCATTCCTGCGCCAGGTCGGGATGCTTCTTCGCATAGGCGTCAAACCGCTTCTGCCAGTCAGCCTGAGCGTCCTTCCCGCGTGGCACTGCCTCGCGGAAGAAGTCCACCGCCTTCTTCGGCAGATAGAACGGCTCCGTAGACGGCCATTCCAGATTCTTCTTCGTGGCGATCACTTCATCTGGCCCAAGTGGGCTGCCGTGCGCCTCAAACGTATCCTGCTTCTTCGGGCTCCCGAAGCCGATGTGCGTGCGTACCAGAATCAGCGAAGGTCGCTTCGTCTCCTTCTGTGCCGCCGCAATCGCCTGCGCCACCGCAGCAGGGTCGTTGCCGTCCTGTACTTCCAGGGTGTGCCAGCCAGCCGCCGCAAACCGTTCTGGCACGTTTTCGCTGAACGAGAGATTCAGCCCACCCGCCAGAGTAATATGATTCTGATCATAGAGATAGATCAGCTTGCCAAGCTGTAGATGTCCCGCCAACGACGCTGCTTCATAGGCGATCCCTTCCATCAGGTCGCCATCCGAAACAATCCCATAGGTGTAGTGATCCACAATCGTGTGGCCCGGACGATTGAAGTGAGCCGCCAGCCACGCCTCAGCCATCGCCAGCCCAACACCATTGGCGAAGCCCTGCCCAAGCGGCCCAGTCGTCACCTCAACCCCTGGCGTGTGGTTCCGCTCAGGGTGTCCTGGGGTCTTGCTGCCCCACTGTCGGAACCGCTTCAACTGCGCCAGCGGCAGGTCATATCCTGTCAGGTGCAGCAGACTGTAGAGCAGCATTGAGCCGTGCCCTGCCGACAGCACAAAGCGGTCGCGGTCGGGCCAATGTGGGTCGGTGGGATTATGCTTCAGGAAGCGTGTCCACAGCGTATAGGCCATCGCCGCGGCCCCCAGCGGCAACCCTGGATGCCCGGAGTTCGCTTGTTGCACCCCATCAATCGAGAGCGTCCGAATCGTATTGATCGCTAATTCTTCCAGATCGTGATCTACTGTTTCCTGGCCCTGCTTTGTCGCCACGGCCCCCTCCTCATTCTTCGCGCTACTGACCACCTAGGCCGCATCTCAACTACACCCAGTAACAATGGCGGTCATCTTCGGTATACCGCCGCAACAGCACCCTGTCAACCAACTTCCGGCATGAACTATGCCAGCAACAACGACCAGACTCGGGATTGCTGCTAGTTACCTTGATTATAGACGACAAATGAGGGTCGGCTAACTGTGTTAGCCGACCCTCATTACAGTACGTTCCCTGATCTGTACTGCTTGCCTTGGCGGATGTACTCCCTAAACAACGCTCAGACGCTGGTGATTAGCCCAACCGGCGGAAGAGGTTATTCAGCAAACCAACAATCCCCTGGATTGGCCCCCCAATATCGAGGAGGTGCGTCACGGCGCAGAGCAGGTTCCCGACGAGATTGCCAGCCCCAGCCTGTGCAGTGATATCCAGCACGACACGACTCAGGTCAACGTTCAAGCCCAGTAGGTTCAGATTCAGCGGGCCAAGGTCAAGGTGTAGCACATCACAAGTACCAGTTGCCCCAACCAGTGTCTGAGCGATCTGCAAGACCTGACCCACTGTGGTCGTCAATGTCCCAGTGATCGTTGTGAGACCAGTTGTTCGGTCGTAGACCGCCTGCAAATTGGTGACGTTGCCAATCGTTGTCCCAACGGCATCAACCAGTGTTGCCGTACCTGCCGGAGCAGGTGGCGCTGCGCTAGCCTCTAGCGGAACAGCCACTACCATGGCTAGCAAAGCCAGGGTCAGGCTCACCATCAATATCCGTAACTTCATAGTTCTGTATCCCGTGCCAAGGCTCCGAATTTTCATAGAGCAGTCGCTATGCCAACGTGTTCCGAGCTGATTGACTTTTCTTTACTAACAGCGAGGGTGCTTGTTGTTATGTATACTA
>JBDHWF010000081.1:0-18961 GCA_039810045.1 Chloroflexia bacterium | reverse complement strand
TGATGATCGTTGGGCCTTCAATCGTCCCAATCAGTTCTTTTCCAGGCTTGTTGCCACCAGCGGGCGCACCTGAACCAGATGGTGCCGCCCCGGTGCTCGGTTTGGCAGAGCTACTGGCCGCTGCTGAAGGCGCGGTGGAACCGGCGGCTGAGGCTGCCGCAGAAGGGGCCGTGGAGGCCGCAGTCGAAGCGGCAGCAGTGGAGGCCGCTGCTGAGGGCGCGGCGGAACTGGTGGTACCAGTGGTTGGTGTTGTCGTTGCCCCGCCACAGGCAGCGAGCAGCGCGGCTCCGCCGCCAGCCAAGAGCAGCGAAGAATAACGAAGAAGTTGGCGACGACTGAGGGTTGTTGGGACTCGATCACTCATCTGGGCCTCCTCAATGCTTTACTGTTCACATGCGCCTACATGTAACCATCACGGTTGTCCTTCGTTTCCTCATGAGTCCAATGTGCCCAGAGGATACAGGGGGAGGGAGGGGTTGTCAAATAACGACGGCACGGGTTGCTTAGCCCTCTTCCGCTAGTTCATTGGCTTCTGCTGGTGGATTATGCAGTTGCAGAAGAGACGATGCAATCAGCAACAATGTTCCCAATGAGACTCCAACATCGGTGACAATCAGGCTAATTGCGGTGATTAGCGGGTTCACTCCGTGGGTAGACTATCGTTGCTGGATGGTTGTCGCCCGAATCAAGGCACTACAATATTCGCAGGATGTCTGCTGCCGTGGGCAGGCGGGAAGGGACGGGCGCGTGATCGAGGCAACGGGGTTGACGCGGCGCTTCGGCGATTTTCTGGCGGTTGATGGGGTTTCGTTAAGAGTACCAGCCGGGGCAATTCTGGCGTTGCTGGGGCCAAACGGTGCTGGGAAGACGACGACAGTGCGGATGCTGGCTGGATTGCTGGCCCCTACGGCGGGTGCGGCCACGGTTGCTGGCTGCGCGGTCGTTGGTGATCCCGCTGGGGTGCGGGCCAGGGTGGGGTTGGTGACGGATCAACCGGGCCTCTACGAGCAGATGCGGTTGCCAGCCTATTTGCAGTTTTATGGTGGACTCTACGGCCTGGATCCGGCGACACGCACGCGGCGTATTGCCGAACTGATCACGTTCTTTGAGCTGGCTGAACATCAGCGGAGCAAGCTAGCGGGTTTTTCGAAGGGGATGAAGCAAAAGGTGGCGTTGGCTCGTGCGCTGCTGCATGAGCCAGCGGTCCTGTTTCTCGATGAGCCAACGAGCGGCCTAGACCCCTTGGGCGCACGGGCGGTGCGTGATCTGATTGTGAGCCTGAAGGCGGCGAATCGGACGATTGTGCTCTGCACGCACGATCTCGATGAGGCCGAGCGGTTGGCTGATACCGTGGCAATTATGCATCGGGGGCGGATTGTGGCGGCAGATACGCCCGCCGCGCTGCGCGACGCAGCCACGACTGATACGTTGGTAGAGATCACGCTGGCCGCGCCAACTCCTGACGCAGTAAGCGTGTTGGCTGATCTCCCTGACGTTGCGCGGGTTGCCGATCGGTCGCCCTTACGCTTGAGTTATCAGACGGCGCAGCCAGAAGTAACGAATCCGCTAGCGATTGCGCGGCTGGTCGCTGCGGGCGCGGCGATTGTCGCCGTCACCTGCACGACGCGGACGCTGGAAGATGTGTACGCCGCATACCTCACTGAAGAGGCGGCACTGCCAGCGTCGCATGGAGCCAGAACTTGATAGTGATGCACGTGGCGGTGTCTTCAGCAAGGCGGGTTCGATGGTGCTGATGCCACACGACATATCCCCGAAGGTAGCACAGCCGAGTACCTGGCAGGCGCTCTGGTTGATTGCGCGGCGCGGCGCGATTGAATCACTGCGGGATCGGATGACGCTGATTATCAGTCTGCTCTTTGCCATCGGTGGCCCGGTGATGGTGGTACAAACGGTGGTGCGCTTCCAGACGGCAGTCATTGGGCCAGGAGAGGAAGCAGCGGTAGGGCGGTCGTTGGCGATCTTCTTTCTGATCTTGGGGTTGGCCCCAACAACCGGGGCGGTTGGGATCGCCAGCGGGCAGTTCGCAGGTGAGAAAGAGGCGGGGAGTTTGACGCCGTTGCTGGCGTCGCCTGCGTCAAACGTGGCGATCTTTGGGGGGAAGATTCTCGCAGCGGTGATCCCCGCGCTGCTCTATGCCGCCGTGGCTGAACTCACCTTTCTCCTGAATCTGGTCTGGATGTTGGGGTGGGATGGGGTGGCCTTTCTCCCGCGGGCGTTGTCGCTGACGTTGTTGGCCCTGGTGCCAGTCATTGCGATCTTCTTCTCGGCGGTCGCGAGTATCGTTTCGTCGCGGGTGCGGACATTCAATACCGCGCAGCAGATCAGCGGGCTGGTGGTGGCTCCCGTGAGTGCGTTGGTGATTTTGCTCGCGTTCAACCTCGCGCGCTTAGGGGTGCGCGGGATGGTGCTGGTCTTGCTGGCCTGTATCGCGGTTGATCTGATCGTGGTGATTGTGGCGGCGCGTACCTGGCGGCGTGAGGAAGTGCTGGCGGGAAACTGACCTGCCCAGGTATTTCGACCGTCGCCGAAAAGATCCCTGGGCAGGTGGCAAGCGGGCGTGGTGATCCGTTATTCGCCAGGCAGCCCCCGGCGTTGGAGGAGTTTCGCCCGCTGCTCTGCAAGGTCGTTCAGCCGCTGGTCGATTTGGGCGAGGGTGTCGGGGCGGGGGCGTCGTTCGTACTCATCGCGCAGTTCCAGCAGCATCTGGGCGATCCGTCCGATCGTGCGGACAACGTGAATTGGATCATCCTCGCGGGTTGGGAGACTATAGCCAGCCATTGGCCCTCCAGGTCAGATCTACGGTCCACTGATGCGCAAGCATTGCTCGGCACTGGCCGCCCTACGTATCGAGTATAGCGTATCTAGCACGACAATGCAGGAATCTTGCTGCTGGAGCAGCGAGCAGGCCGGCCCTATTCTTCTGCATCCCCGCCTTCGTGGGTTGCTAAGAACGCCAGAAATGCGGGCTCGTCAAGAATTGGGCGGTTGAGTGCAGTGGCGCGGTCGGCCTTGCTCCCCGCGTCCTCCCCAACGACGACCCAATCAGTCTTCTTCGTCACCGAACTGGTCACGGTTGCGCCGAGGGCTTGCAGGCGGGCGGTGGCCTCGCCGCGCGTCAGTTGCTCCAGGCGACCAGTGAGGACGACGGTTTTACCCAGCAGTGGGCCACTTACCGGGGCAGTGACTTTGCCCACAGGGGGCTGCACCCCGACGGCGGTGAGCTTGGTCATTAACGCTTGATTTCGCGCTTCCTGGAAGAAGTCGTAGACACTTTGCGCGACGATGGTGCCAAAGCCAGGGATTGCGGTGATCTCAGCCAGGGTTGCACTGGCGAGCGCCTGTAAGGTGGGGAATCGCTCGGCGAGCAGGCGAGCATTGCGCTCGCCAACGTGCCGAATCCCTAATCCGATGATCAGGCGAACGAGGGGGCGGGTCTTGCTGGCGGCAATCGCTTGCAAGAGTTTCTCCGTACTCTTGTCGCCCATCCGTTCCAGGCTCAGCACCTGCTCGTGGGTGAGGGTGTAGATGTCCGCGAGGTCGTGAACAAGATTAGCGTCGATCAGGGAGACAACCCGTTCCATCCCCAACCCTTCAATATCCATCGCCCCCCGCCCTGCGAAGTGAGCCAGATGTTCCTTGAACTGGGCGGGACAGGAGATATTCGGGCAATAGCGCATTGCCTCGTCTGCGTCCTGATCGACTTTGGCTCCGCAGAACGGGCAGAAATCGGGGAACTGGTAGTCGATTTCGCTCCCATCGCGGCGTTCGGGAATCACCTTGACGATCTTGGGAATTACATCCCCCCGGCGTTCGATCAGCACCCAATCGTTGATTTTCAGGTCGAGCCGCCGAATCTGTTCTTCGTTGTGTAAGGTAGCGCGGGCGACCGTGACCCCACCTACGACGACTGGTTCAAGATGGGCAAGGGGATTGAGTGAGCCAGTGCGCCCAACGTTGATCGTGATCTCGCGCAGCCGTGTCGTCGCTTGCACAGCGGGGAACTTCACCGCTGTAGCCCAGCGCGGGTCGCGGGAGACAGTGCCGAGTTCTTCCTGTAGCCCGAACGAATCGACTTTGACGACTGCGCCATCGATCTCGTAGTCAAGTTGGTCGCGCTGACTGCGCCACCATTCACACCGTTCCCAGACTTCGCTCAGGCTGGTGTAGGTTTTGATCTCGGGGTTTACGGGGAAGCCAAGCTGGTGTAACCATGCCAGGGCTGCGGCCTGCCCCTGGGGCATCTGCCCGCCTTCGACATAGCCGATCTGGTAGGCGAAGAATCCGAGCGGGCGGGAGGCGGTGATCCGTGGATCGAGTTGGCGCAAGGTTCCCGCCGCCGCGTTGCGCGGGTTGGCGAAGACGGCTTCGCCCGCCGCTGTGCGTTGCTGATTGATCGTGTCGAAGGCTGTACGTGGCAGGTAGATTTCGCCACGGGCTTCGATCGTTTGCGGGGCGGGCGGCGTGGCGTTGTGCAAGCGGAGCGGCACCTGTTTGATCGTGCGAAGATTCTGCGTGACATTCTCCCCCACGACGCCATCGCCACGGGTGGCCCCGTGGGTGAAGCGCCCTGCTTCGTAGGTGAGGGCGATGGCCGAGCCATCAATCTTTGGCTCGACAACAAAGGTGATCTGCCCTTCTACCCGCCCTGCCAGCTTGAAGACGCGGGCGGCCCACTCGCGGAAGCCCGCTTCGTCGAAGACATTGCCGAGGGACAGCATGGGGCGGGGATGTTGGATCTGCGCGAACGCACTTTGCGGCGTGGCCCCCACCCGCTGCGTTGGTGATTCTGGCGTGATCAGTTCGGGGTGCGCTTCTTCCAGGGCGCGAAGTTCGCGGAGGGCTGTATCCCATTCCGCATCGCTCATGGTCGGGGTATCCAGGATGTAATACTCGTAATTGCCCTGATCAATTTTGGTGCGGAGGGCGGTGATCTTTGCCTGTACTTCGGTCAGTGCTGGTGTGGTTTGATCCATTCCTGCCTCTCATCAAGGTGTGGTTCAGCAAACACTGCCTGATTTTCCAGCAGATCATAGCACATTTGTACGTTCATTCGAATAGATGCTGGGGAGTTATAGTCAGGGTTCTGGTCGCATCTTTGCTTGGCATATGCTTGACAATTATCCGCGTGAGCGTGCATAGTCCCACTGCATAAAACTTTTTGGTGTTTCTGACGTTGTTTGTAGCAATCTTGCCGATCAGCGCTGCTCATTCGCTGATCGTTGGGTTGCGCCGCTGATCGATCCGCGCAAATTGATCTCCTGGGTCAGGATATGAACACGGTGAGGCGAGTGATGCAACGTTGGTGGTGGCTCCGCGTTCTGGTGATCGTCGTTGCGCTGGTGGCGGGCAGTGGCGTGCAACCCACGGCAACGACCGCAGCGAGTCCCTGGGAATGGCAGCCCCAGATTAGGCCGAGTGTCATTACGTATGCCGATGATCACGCGGTCAATAGTTATACCGTTGCACCTGTGCAAGCTATGCAGGTGCAGGCGCAGGCGGCGACGATCACGGTGCAATATCAGGGGTTTCCGCCAGAGGCCCAGGCGGCTTTTCAGCACGCGGTGAATATCTGGCAGTCGCTGTTGAATGCCCCGGTGCCGATTCGGATTAAGGCGAGCTACACCGCCCTGCCGCGTGGCGTGCTGGGTGGGGCGGGGCCAGCCGGGGTCTATCGCAATACCGCGACCAATACCTATTACTCGCCAGCGCTGGCGAAACAACTGATGGGCCGGGACCCCGACCCTGCCTCACCAGATATTATCGCGGAGTTCAGTAATAGCGGGATTCCCTGGTACTTTGGCACCGGGCAAGCCCCCGCTGATCAGTTCAGCTTTGCGACCGTTGTGCTGCACGAACTTGGGCATGGGCTGGGGATTACGGACAGCTTTGGGGTCAGCAATGGGCTTGGCGGTTGGGGCGAGGATAATGTCCCGATGATTTTCGACCGCTTTGTGGTCGATGAAGGTGGGCGAAGCTTGCTCGATGCGGGTCAGTATGCGAACCCTTCGGCAAAACTCGCGGCGACGTTGCAAAGCGGCCAACTCTACTTCAACGGGCAGCAGGCAGTCGCCGCGAATGGGGGCGGGCGACCACGCCTCTTTGCGCCGAACCCATTTGAGCCAGGGTCGAGTGTGGCCCACCTGGACGATGGCACCTATCCCCCAGGAACCCCCAACTCGCTGATGACTTCGCGGTTGGCGCGTGGTGAGACAAATTATAATCCTGGGCCAATTGCGCTGGCGATGATGGCTGATCTGGGGTGGTCAATCACTGCCGCCCCGCCCCAACCATCGCCGTCACCCTCGCCGTCGCCTGGGCAGGGGCGCTGCTTCCAGGAAACCCAGAAATGTATCGATGGGCGGTTCCGCGCCTATTGGGAGCAACATGGCGATCTCGCGATCAATGGCTATCCGCTGACCGAGGAGCGGATGGAAACGCTGGAAGATGGCAAGACCTATCTGGTGCAGTGGTTTGAGCGGGTGCGGATGGAATATCACCCGGAGAATGCTGCCCCGAACGATGTCTTGCTGGGGCAGTTTGGTCGCCGGATTCACCCCGCTGACCCGCCCGTAGCGGCGAACCCCAATCTGGCGTTCTTTGAGCAAACGGGCCACAATATGCCACTCGACTTCTTCGATTACTGGAGCCGTCATGGTGGTGTGGCGCAGTTTGGCTTCCCGCTAACCGAGGAATTTACCGAGGTGTTAGAGGACGGCAAGCCCTATACCGTGCAATATACCGAGCGCGCGCGGTTTGAGCGACACCCTGAGAATCAACCGCCGAATACGATTCTGCTCGGACAGTTTGGGCGACGCCTGCTCAATAGTGGTGGGGCCTCACCAGCGCCTTCACCAAATCCGAGCCCTGCGCCCGTCACTGGCGCACAGGTGTCAATTACCCCACGGCAAGGGCCGAATAGTACGCTCTTTGTCCTCTCGGGGATTCACTTTGCGCCAGGGACTACCTACTACTTGCAGGTAGGCACTCAGGATGGTCAGCATCAGATCAACTTTGCGGATCCCACGATGAAGAGCGACCGCAATGGCATCGTGCTGGCTGGCTTTAGTTTTGGCCCTGGTGTACCAGCGGGCGGCTATAAGGCGAAGGTGGCGACGGCAGCCACAGGTGGTACGGCTCTCGCCAGCGTGGACTTCAACCTGACTGGGGCGAATGGGGCGCCCGTTGGCCCTTCGTTGGCGGTTACGCCAGGACAGGCGCGGGGCGGTGAGTTGGTCGTCCTCACTGGCACTGGCTTTAGCCGCAATACGACCTATACATTACGGGTACAAACAGAAGATCGGAAGACGACTGTTTCGTTCACGAATGGCAGCGACTTCTCGACTGATGAAGATGGGGTGATTCTGACGGGCTTCACCCTCTCAGCAGCGCGGCCCCCAGGCGTCTATATTGTTGAAGTGATCACGAAGGGGAGCAGTCCCACTGTGGTCACTGGGGTGACGTTGACCTTGCTGCCACCAAGTGTCCAGGCGCAGGCCGTTGAACCAGCGGGCTTTACGGCGGTGCTGGTGCCACTCGGCACGATTCAGGCCCAAGAAGGGCGCTAGCGCCCCGTCACAAGGTTTGGCTATAGGCGTGGGCCAGGGATTTTATCCCTGGCCCACGCGCTTCGTCTCAGCATACTCAGGGGCGTGCTTGCGGCCTCACCGCTGATTTGTGTGGCGAACTGTTGCCAGGTACGCGGGTAGCGCATCCCTCGGCTATACTTGCCGTGATGGGCGCGAGTGTCGCGGCGTGTGGTGAGATCAAGCGCCCCTGGGAGAGCAAGGAGGCGTAGGTGATTCTCTCCGATAGTGCCCCGCTCCGCGAGCCAATTAATAAGCCGTTGCAATTTTCTCATCAACCAGCCGCGCTGACGTTGCCCGGACAGATCGACGACTGGCTTGAAGAACACCCCGATTGGTTTGGGGCGCCCCCGGAAGTTGGCCCAGGCGAAAAGTTTATCCGCGACCCCGTGCATGGCTCGATCATGCTAACCGCTGCGGAGGCGCGGGTACTCGACTCTGGCCCGTTTCAACGGCTGCGCGGGATCTTTCAGGTTGGTCTGGCCTGGCTCGCCTACCCTTCGGCCCGACATTCGCGGTTCGAACATTCGCTGGGTGTGCGGCACGTTGCCAGCGCGATCCTTGATCGCCTGGAAGTGGTGCGCGGCAAGCCCTATAGCCCGGAGCATCGGGCGATTATCCTGGCGGCTGCCCTGGTTCACGATGTCGGACATGGGGCCTTCTCGCACGCTTCGGAGGGGATTATTGCCGAGCATCCGGCCTATGTGGGGCAACTGGCCGATGCAGATGATCACCCGCACGAAGTGGTCAGCGCCCTGCTAATTACGCGGGAACCGCTGTGGTCGCGGCTCGCTGACCTGGGGGCTGATCCTGAACTGGTCGCCGCCACGATTCGGCAGCACGAGGCCGATAAGGAGCGGCTGGTTGCGGCGGGGCTGCCGAGCGAGTTGCTAGGGGTGATCAGCGGGCCACTCGACGCCGATAAGCTCGATTATTTCGCCCGCGACTCCTATTTCTCTGGCTTGCCTTCACTGGTTGATCTGGATCGGATTTTACAGACGATGACGATTACGCCCGATGGGCGGCTGGGGATTACGCTGGCGGGAGCCTCGGCATTAGAGGCCGTTCTCTACAGTCGGATCGCGATGCACGCACATCTTTATGGGCATCAGAAGGTGCTGGCTGGCGAGTCGATGATTCGGGGGATTATTGAGGAACTGGTTGGCCCCTCGACCGATGGGCATCTGGCTTCGGCGGGGCGCGGCCATCTGATCTTGCGGGGGAAGGAAGGGCAGGCCGAGGCGGTGGCGTTCCGGCTGATCGCTGATTATCTGCGGGTTGATGATCGGATCTTTCTCGGCGCACCGACCGATCAGCCGCGCGTCGCCGATTTGCAGGATCGCCTGATGCGCCGGGAGATGTTGAAGCGAGCCTACAGTCTGTCGTACGACGAACTTCCTCCCGAATTGGCGGGCATTAGCGAAGATGACTACCTGCGGTTTCTACTCTTTCTCCATCAACCTGGGCAATTGGAGCGATTGCGCTGGGCGATTCTGCGCGACTTCCCGACCTTACGCACCAGTGATCTTTGGGTACGGGCGACCGATGTGCCAGATGTGGCGAATACCGACCGCTATGTTGTGGATCGCAATGGGCGGCCCACGAGTAATGCCACGATGTTTGCCGGCTGGGATCGGCGGGCCGATCTGCGTGATGGCGGGGTGCCGCTGCACCCAACCTTGCGGAACTATCTCTTGTTGAAGGCGAAGGTCCATGTCTTTTGCCCCGCTGTCGACCGTGCCGCTGTTGCGCCGAAAGCGCACGATGCGGTGGTGGCTCTCTACCATGAGCATCAGGCGCAACGTACCGCAGGCTAGGCGACAGCGTGCAAGGAACTTTCTGGCCCGTTGTGGCGTCCACAGAGCAGCAGTAAGTATCGCCTGATGAACCTTAATCTGGCCTTTACAGGCTATTAACGACTGGTTAACATTGTGGGTAGAATGACGTGGTACCATAAGCGACGGACTGGTAAATGGCTCAGGGCGGGGGCGTTGGCCTGAGTTGCGGGGCGGGGTGGCGAAGCGGTTGCGGTAGTGCCAGCAATGGCAGTTCGCGACTGGTCTTCCCAGAATCGGGGAGGCGGTAGATGGCACAGGCGAGTCGGAATGTCGGTACTGATCGCGCGTTGAGTGGCGTTGATCCACTGCGCACTGGCGTTTCTGGGGCGATCACCACAACGACGCGGCGGGTGCTGGGCCGCCGCGATAACTTGATCGCCTTTCTGTTTCTGGCCCCAGCGGTGCTTGTTCTCGCTGTTTTCCACGTCTTTCCCTTATTCTTCTCGTTCTATATCAGTCTGCATAATTGGCGGATTCGCAAGCTCGAATTTCTGGGTCTCGCCAATTATCGCGAGGCGCTCGTCAAAGCGGAGTTCTGGCAGGCTTTAGGCAACACCGTGTATTACGTGATTGGCACGGTGCCAGTGACAATGGCCCTGGCCCTGTTGGTTGCCTATCTGCTGTTTCAGAAGGTTCGCTTCCTCTCCTTCTTCCGTACGGTTTACTTCCTGCCCTATGTCACCTCCTCGGTGGCGGCGGCGGCGATCTGGACCTGGATTTTCAATGCCCGCAGCGGGATTCTCAATCAACTCCTCAGCAAAGTTGGGGTGCAACTGCGCTGGTTGCAGGAGTCGAAAGGGATCTTTCGGATGATGGCCGAGAGTGTCGGCCTCTCCCTGCCATCGTTCCTACAAGGGCCAAGTCTCGCCCTGGTGGCGATTATGATGGTAGCGATCTGGCACTTGCTGGGATTCGATATTGTGATCTTTCTGGCGGGCCTCGGCAATATCAATACAGAGCTCTATGAGGCAGCGCGGATTGATGGGGCGAGTGAGTGGGATCTGTTTCGGCGCATTACGGTGCCGCTGCTGGCCCCCACGATTTCGTTCCTGACGATTATTTCGACAATCGGTGCGTTCAAGGCATTCAATGAGATCTACGTCATGTCAACGTCAGTGCGGGGAAATAATGGGAAGCCAGGGGACCCGCTCGGCAGTACACAAACGGTCGTGATCTATGTCTATAACCAGTTCTATACCTCGCAGCGGCTGGGCTATGGCTCGGCGATCGCCTTCTTATTGTTTGCCATTATCTTCGCGCTGACGATGCTGCAACTGTGGCATGGGCGGCGGACTGAAGCGGCGTAGGCGCAGGGGAGAGGAGTACGACAATGGCCGAAGTAGCAGCGAGCCAAGCCCCACGCCCCCGCCGCCAGCGCACCCCGCTTCAGCTTGTCCGGCGGTCGTTGATTTATCTGGTGCTGAGTTTTGGCGCAGTGATCGCCGCCTTTCCGTTCTTCTGGATGCTGACCTCCTCGTTGAAGACGCGCAGCGAAGCGACGGCGACAGTGCCGAAGGTCTTTCCGGCTGTACCACAATGGCACAATTATATTGAGGCGTGGAATGCGGCCCCGTTCGGGCGATACTTCTTCAACACCACCTTCATTGCGGTCATGGTGGTGATTGGGATGCTCTTTACGACGGTGCTGGCGGCCTATGCCTTTGCACGGTTGGAGTTTTTCGGAAAGAACGCGGTCTTTGCCCTCTTTCTGGCGACAATGATGATTCCGTTCGAAGCGACGTTGATCCCGAATTACATTACGATTACCCGCTTGCCCAACCCCAGTACACTGGAGTTGGTGAGTCAGTTTCCATTTATCGCGATGGCGCAAAGTTGGTACAACACCTACTGGGCGTTGATCGTGCCGTGGACGGCCAACGTCGTCAGTATCTTCCTCTTGCGGCAGTTCTTTATCTCGATGCCCCAGGAACTGTACGATGCCGCCGCGCTGGATGGCTGCGGGCATTGGCGGACCCTCTGGAGCGTGATGCTGCCACTGGCGCGGGCGCCGTTGGCCGCCACCATTATCTTCAGCTTTCTTGGCAGTTGGAACAGCCTGCTCTGGCCCTTGTTGGTGACAGGGAAAGAGAACTTGCGCCCGCTGCAATTAGGTCTTACGTACTTTGTGAACGCGGAGAGTAATGATCCGCAACTGCTGATGGCGGCCTCTGCGTTCACTATCTTGCCGATCATCGTGATCTACTTCATTGCCCAGCGGCAGTTTATCGAGGGAATCGCCTCATCGGGACTGAAGGGGTAAGCCCCGAGCCAGAGGTATAGCTGACAGGAGGTTGAACGGTAGAAAAGGACAGTGGGTGCTGCAAACGGGCGGGGGCTAGTGCAGCAAGGTGGTACAGTGAAAGCCCAGTGAGAAGGAGAAGAAACCAGGATGTTTGCTAAACGCCAATGGTCATTTATCGCCATCATCATGGCGCTCGTCATGGTCCTCAGTGCCTGTGGCACGACAACGACGACGCCGACAACCGGTAGCGGTACGAGTTCGACTGCGCCATCAGCGGCAGCCTCGACTGCGGCATCGGCCAGGCCATCAACAGCGGCGTCGACGGCGCCATCAACGGCGGCTTCCACCGCCCCATCAGCGGCGGGGTCGACCGCGCCTTCCGCCAGTGCAGGGGCGTCAGGTGCGGCCACGGCTCGCCCATCGGGTGCGGCGACTGCCAGCGCAAGCGCGGGTGGTGCCACCCCAGCAGCGAGTGGCGCAGCAGCCAACAATTATGGGTTCAAGCCCGGGAGTGGCAGCGCGGTTGATAATGTCACGATTTCCTCACCAGTGACAATCACCTTCTGGCATTCGCAGACTGGCCCGAACGCCGAAGCGTTGAACAAGGTGATCGCCGAGTTCCAGGCGAAGAACCCGAATATCAAGATCAACGCGGAGAACCAGGGCACCTACACCGACATCTACAAGAAGACGTTGGCCGCAGTCAACGGCGGTGGTCTCCCCGATCTGTCTGTCGCATATGAGAATCAGGTCTCAGAATATCAGGCCGCAAATGTCGTGGTGCCGTTGGACGACTACGTGAATTCGAGCAAGTACGGCCTGACCGCCCAGGACTTGCAAGATTTCTACCCGCTCTACATCACGGGTAACCAGTATGCAGAGTATGGCGGCAAGATGCTGACCTTCCCGTTCACCAAGAGCGCGTTGGTGATGTATTACAACGCTGACAAGCTGAAGGAAGCGGGCCTGACCCCACCGAAGACGTGGGACGAATTCGTATCGTCGTGCAAGAAGTTCACTGGCGATGTGAAGGGCTATGCGATCAATATCGATGCCTCGACGTTCAACGGTGCGCTCTACTCGAATGGTGGCAAGATCATCAACGACGACCAGAAGAGCTGGGCGTTCAATAGCCCACAGGGCGTCAAGTTCCTGCGCGACATTGCCGATATGGTGAAGAGCGGCTGTGCCTATCAGATCGCCAAGGCAAATGATGATCAGGCGGCCTTCGGTGAAGGCAAAGTGGTCTTCACCCTCGGTTCTAGCTCCGGCCTCTCGTTCTACAAGTCAGCAGTCGACAAGGGGGCGAAGTTCAACTGGAGCGTCGCCATGCTGCCGCAGGGTGGCGCAGCGACTCCTGTGACCACCGGGTATGGTGGGAACGTCACCCTCTTCAAGTCGAATTCGCCTGAGAAGCAACTGGCGGCCTGGATGTTCGTCAAGTACTTTGCCTCCACTGATGTAAGCGCCCAATGGAGTACAGCCACGGGGTATCTGCCAGTGCGGAAGAGTTCGGCGGAAACGCAAATAGTCAAGGATCGGTTTATGACGCTGCCGGCCTATAAGGTAGCCGTGACCGAAATCCAGCAGTACTCGCGTGGTGAAACGTCAGTCAAGGGGACGCAAGATACCCGCAACTTTATTCAGGATGCGTGGACGGCGATTGTCGGCGACCCCACGCTTGACCCCCAAAAGCTGCTTGACGAAGCCGTGCAGAAGGGGAATGAGGCGCTGAAACAGCGGTAATCGTTCCGCTATCGGCTGGTAAATATCTGGGCCTGGGAAGCACTTCCCAGGCCCAGATACTTTTGCCAATACTGCCCGATCGTAATCTGGAGCAAGCGTATATAATTGCTCAACAATAATCCTGTATCTGCAATGCTGACCTTGAAAAGGCCTGGACGATAAACTGTGGTATACTGCAACCTGTCTAGATTGCAGCTGAGAGGCAGCGTAGGTCACACATAGACCTCTGTGGTCGGTTAGCTGTGGATCCGTGTATAGCGTTGGTTGGCGGAGGGCATGACAAAGCCAAAACCTCGTGGTGAACCCGAGGCGCAGATGAGTGGCCCCGAGCGGCTGGCTGATCTCAATACTGCTGCGCTCACCATCATCACCCGTACGGAAGCCGAGGTGGGTGAGCTTGAGCGTCAGGTAGAAGACCTCCGGGCGCACACTGACATTGAGCGTCGGCGGCTTGTCGCTGCGCTTGATGAATTGCGAGCGCGGTTTTACGATGGGGCCTTTGCCAACGGCGAGAATACTGGTGCCGCCGCAGGAACCCTCAATTTAGATATGTTCCGCGAAGCCCAGCGGTCGTTGGAAGCCTTGCTGTTGGACTGTGGGGCGTTAACGTCGAAGCTGAATGGCCTGACGAACCTGTTGGCGGTGAGTCGCGGGCAGTTCGCCCCGCAAGCAGAAGTTAGCACTGAGCTTGATGTCTGGAAGCTGGTTGAGCGGGTGGCGATGATCAAGGCGCAGGAACAGGAGCGGTCGCGCCTGGCCCGCGAAGTGCATGATGGCCCCGCACAGGTGCTGGCGAATGCGATTTTAGGGATTGAGTTGTGCGAGCAGATCGCCCGCCGTTCGCCTGAGCAATTGGTTGATGAGATGGCGCGGTTGAAAGTCAGCCTGCGTGAAGGGTTGGTGGAAGTACGGCGCTTTCAATTTGATCTCCGCCCCTCATCGTTGGCTGATCGCGGCTTGCTGGCGACGTTGCAGCGCTATATTGATGAGTATCGGGGCTTCTTTAAGCTAGCGGTCGAATTGCAGTTACCAGAATTATTGCCCACGCTGAGTAAAGACGAGGAATTGCAGATCTTCCGCATCATTCAGGAAGCCTTGCAGAATATTCAGAAACACGCCCGCGCCACGGCCATCGTCGTGCGCCTGGAGGCGAACGATGAGCGGATGGTGGCAACGATTCAGGACGATGGGCGCGGCTTTGTCCCACAAAAAGTAGAATCAACCACGTTGTCAGGGGCGGGCTTACGCGGCATGAGTGAGCGCGCGGCAGCCGTGGGCGGTGAGTTAAGTGTAGAAAGCCAGCCGGGGGCTGGGACAACTGTACGGTTCAGTTTGCCACGTGGCGGTGGAGGAGACCAGGATGAATAAGGTGCGGCTCCTGTTGGTCGATGATCACCCCCTATTCCGACAGGGGGTGGTGTGGATGCTGAATAATCAGCCCGATCTTGAGATAGTTGGTGAAGTCGCTGATGGTCAGGCAGCAATCCAGCAGGCGGACATCCTGCTCCCGGATCTCGTGCTTTGTGACATTAATCTGCCCGGCATGAATGGGCTGGAAGTGACGCGTATCCTCAAACGGCGACACCCGCAGATGGCGGTGATTATCCTGACGCTGCACGAGGACGATGAACAACTGTTCCATGCGATTCGGGTGGGGGCTTCGGCCTACGCGATCAAGGACATTGCCGGACAGGACTTAGTTTCGCTGATTCGGCGCGTTGGTCGGGGCGAATACCTGATCAATGAGAATGTGCTGTCGCGCCCATTCGTCGCCTCGAAAGTGCTGGATCAGTTTCGTGAACTCGCCACCCTGGACGAAGCAACTGATACCGTTTTCTCGCCGCTGACGCCGCGTGAAGTCGAGATTCTCGACTGTGTGGCGCGGGGGAACTCGAATAAAGAGATCGCACGGTTGCTGTCGATCAGCGACCAGACGGTGAAGAACCATATCACCTCGATTTTGCGGAAATTGGCCGTGAACGACCGCACGCAAGCGGTGATCTACGCCCTACGCCACGGCTGGATCAAGCTCGGCGACGACGTATAACCAACGCCCCTGACCAGGAACGCCAGGAGTGCTGCAACCGGGCAGCGCTTCTGGCGTTTCATTTGTAATGAACGTTGTCATAGACGTGCAAGGGGAACATGACCCGAAAAGCGTTATGGCTTATAGCTAGTGGCGTTCTGGTTGACTAACGCCCCCACACCCCGCCGCCGTACTGATGCGATACGAGCGTTCATGGACAGTTGATCACCACAAAGGAGGTCTGGGATGTGTCAACGCCTGATGCGATTTGCGCGGATCAGTCGACGATGGGCAGTGGCCATGATCCTCTTGCTGAGCTGGCTGGCAGCTGCCGCAGTGCCGGTAGGGGCGGCTGATCCCGCACTGACAATTACCCCGAACGTGGCGACCTGTCCGGGGTCGGTGGTGCTGAATGGCACGAGCTTTCCGCCCAATATTCGCCTGGGCCTGACGGGTTTTCCGACTGCACCCAGAAGTGATAATGGCGCTGAGTTTGCGGCTTTGACCGTGCCTGCTGATGGCAATTTCACCATCACGGTACCGTTAGAACGGTTTGTGCAAGGCTGCTGGGAAGCGGAATACGGGACGGTCTATACGATCTACGCTAGCACCGAACCTTTGGCAGATAAAGGCGCTGGGTCGCCGGGGGCCAAGCCCATAGTGTTGGCAACGACCACCTTTACCAAAGGGCTGCTGCCCCTTGAATTGCCCAATACTGGTGCTGGCGGCACCGCCTCTCCTGATGCTCATGGCTGGCTGTTTGCCGTATCATTCCTATCAATAACACTGTTGGCCGTTTGCAGGACAGGATTACGTGCAGTTCGCGATCGATCACGTCGTTGAACTACTGGTGAGCGTTCCTGGTTGGCGTGGCAATGCTCCGTAGTGGAGCAGGTATAGGCGTTGCGTGAACAGTGGGGGATCTCCTATATCGTGCTGGCCGATGATCAACTGGCGACAATGGCCTCGGTGATCGCCAACCTTGCTGAGCGCTGAGTGGGCAATCGCTGGCGAACGGCAAGGCTCTGCTGTGCTATCAATCTTTCGCTGGAGTGGCTTGCCATCAGCGGATACTGCAGCAGCCAGTTATAGCCCACGCTCGACCATATCCAGCAATTGCTGGGTAATGGCGGCGATCTGCTCCTGATCCAGGCTGCGCAAGGGGCCATCGAGGACCAGGGTGGCGAGGCCATGGACGGCAGACCAGGCGAGGAACTCTGCCCCAGGGCGGCGCTCGGGCGGCAACACGCCTGCCGCGACCATGTCGTCGAGGACGGTAGTCAGCAGTTGTAGCGGCGTGAGGCCACGCTCGCCAACACCGGGCGGGGCATTCGGGCCGTCGAGCGAGGTTGGTACGGCAAACGCGGTGCGAAATAGCCCCGGTTCGGCCTGGGCGAAGCGCAGGTAGCCCGTGCCAACGGCGCGGAGTCCGGCGCGGGCGGCTGTGGCGGGGTCAGCGTCGGCTGGCGCTCGCGCTAATTCTGCCTCAATCGCCAGGGCCAGCGCCGCCAACGCCCGTGCGCTCACTTCTTCCAGGAGGGCCTGACGGTCGGCAAAGTGCCGATAAGCCGCGTTCGGCACGACGCCAGCCTGCCGGGTGGCCTCCCGCAGGATGACGGCATCAGGCCCGCCTGCGCGGGCTAGGGCGATCCCCACGGTCAGTAAGGCGTGACGGAGATTGCCATGCCGATAGGTATCGCGCGGGGGTACTGGTGTCGTCATAGTCGTGCGGCCCTGCCTAAGTAGACAATGTCCACTTGATCTGGTAAAATAGGAACAAGTGTTCTAGTCGATCCTGAATCCAGCAAATATTATTGCGGGGAAGCTGCGTAGAAATCAGGGATATGCACAGCTTGTACGGCAAGAGTGTAACGGAGAAGGGCGAGTTATGGCAAGGATAGAGGCGCAGGGGTGGCAACGTTTGCAGGAGGAGCTCGCGGCGGTTGTTGAGCGCCAAGAGGTGGTGGGCCTGACGGCGTTAGTGGCGACGGATCGGGCGGTTGAGGTGCTGGTGTTGGGCCAGCAAGCGGTTGACGGCGCACCGATGGCGCGGGATACGATCATGCGGATCTCCTCAATGACCAAGCCAGTGATCGCGGTCGCGACGCTGATCCTCATTGAGGAAGGGCGGTTAGCGCTGGATGAGCCAGTTGATCGCCTCTTGCCGGAACTGGCTGAGCGGCGGGTGCTGGCGGAATTGACTGGCCCGCTTGACCAAACAGTGCCAGCGATTCGCCCGATCACCGTGCGCGACCTGCTCACCTTTCGGAATGGCTTCGGGCAGGTGTTGCTCGACCCGGCCCAATGCCCCGTAGTGCAGGTGGCCGACCAGTTGCAATTGGGGATGGGCCCACCGCAGCCGCAGGCCTTGCCCGCTCCTGATGAATGGTTGCAACGCCTGGGGACGTTACCGCTGATGGCCCAGCCGGGGAGCCAGTGGATCTACAATACGGGAGCCGATATCCTCAGCGTGCTGATCGCCAGGGCTGCAGGGCAGCCGCTCGAGCGTTTCTTAGCAGAACGAATCTTTGCGCCGTTGGGAATGCGCGATACGGGGTTCTTTGTGCCTGAGATGACGCTGGCGCGGTTCGCCACGTCCTATGGCACCAACCCAGAAAACGGCGAGCGTGTGGTTTACGATCCCGCCGTGGGCGGGCAATGGAGCCAGCCTCCCGCGTTCCCGGCGGGTAGTGGGGGGCTGGTTTCGACGCTGGATGATTATTACGCCTTTACGCAGATGTTGATGGCAGGTGGGCTGGCGGGCCAGACCAGGTTGCTGACAGCGGCCTCGGTCGAGAGGCTGACGACCAATCAACTGACTGTCGCGCAGCAGCGGAGTGGCGCGCCGATTTTGGAAGCTGGCACGGGCTGGGGCTTTGGGCTGGCGGTGCAGACGCAAGCGGTGGCAGGGGGCCGACAGGCTGGTACCTACGGTTGGGATGGTGGCCTGGGTACGTCGTGGCGAACTGATCCGCAGGCTGGGCTGACGGCAATTTTGCTGACGCAGGAGATGTGGGCGAATGCTGGCCCGCCCGCTGTCTGTCAGGCTTTCGCCGCTGCAGCCTACCGCGCGCTTGCGGCATAATTAGGGCTGTTGCGAGCGTAGTACGAACGTGGTGAAAGGAACCAAGGGTATGTGTCGGAATATTCGCCCCCTATTCAACTTCGAGCCACCAGCGACCACTGATGAGATTCAAGCGGCGGCGTTGCAATATGTCCGCAAGATCAGTGGCTTTACGAAGCCAGCGAAGGTGAATGAGGCGGCGTTTGCCCTGGCTGTTGAGGAAATCACGGCGGCATCAGCCCGCCTGCTGGCTGCCCTGGAAACGCATGCGGAGCCGAAGAATCGCGAGGTTGAGGCTGAGAAGGCGAAGGCACGGTCGGCAGTGCGATTCGGCGTGGCCTAAGGGGTGGTGATCGTGAGTGAGAAGACGGTCGCGGCCAAGTTGTTGATCAAGCCGGAGAGTACGGTCTGGCTCTCAGCGCCGGAGCAGCAGGCATTGTT
>JBDHWF010000080.1:0-19025 GCA_039810045.1 Chloroflexia bacterium | reverse complement strand
GCCAAGGCTGGTGACCAGGCTGCGTTTGCGGCGCTCTTCGGCCATTACGAGCGCCGGATCTATGCGTTCATCTATCGCATGATGGGGAACCCGGACGACGCCTGTGACCTGACCCAGGAAACCTTCCTCAAAGCGTATCGCGCCTTACACAAGACCGATGAAGAACTGAACGTCAATGCCTGGTTGCATCGGATCGCCTCAAACGCCTGCATGGATGTCTTGCGCCGGCGGCAACGAATCCGCTGGCTCCCTTGGGAGGGAGCGAAATACGAGCGGCCTTCCGGCGAGCGTGCGGATGATCCTGAGCGCACGGTGATCAGCGATGAGACCCAACGTGCCGTGCAGCGGGTGTTAGACAAAATGTCGCCCCGCAATCGGCAGGCGATGATTTTGCGCGAGTATGAGGGGCTTTCCTGTGAGGCGATTGGCGACATCATGGGTGTCTCGCGTTCAGCAGTGAAATCGATTTTATTCCGAGGCCGCGAAGAATTTCGCAAGATCTATCTGCAATTGGAAGGCTAGTCCTACGCCATGAATGCCACTTGCCAGGATATCCGGCCACTCCTTTCTGGATATATGGATAGTGATCTGGACCCAGCCGAGGTGCGGGCTGTCCAGGCTCATGTAGTGGAGTGTGCGGAGTGTGCGGCGGTTCTGGCCGATTATCGTGAGCTGCGCACGCTGGTACGCACACTGCCCCAGCCCGTGCCACCAGTGGCCCTCCGTGAGGCCGTTTTTGCGAAAGCCACCCCTGCCTATCGCCAGCGGGCGCTGTTGTGGGATTTTGGGCAGCGCGGGTTGGCCTATGGTGCGGTGCTGGTTGCCTGTGTGGCCCTCCTCTTTACAGGAACCTTACTGGTGCGTAGCAGTACGGGTGGGGCAATCTTTGGTGGCGCAGATAAAGTTGCTCCCCTGATTATCTGGCTTGACCCCACGCCAGGAACAGAGAACTGGAGCCTGACGCAGCCAATACGGATCAGTTTTAGCGAACCAATGGACGAGGATTCAGTGCTGACTGCGTTGCGGCTAACTGCTGACCCACCAATCGATGAAGCCACGCAGACACGCTTCATCGAATCGGCCTATTGGGAAGGCACAACGCTGGTCATTGGCAGTGGCGAGTTCTTCCGGCCCGATACAGATTATACGCTCAGCTTTGCCCCAGACAGCGCGCGCGATCGCGCTGGGAATCTCTTACAAGCATCACAACTGACGGCGTATCGTTTCCGTACGATCAATGCCGTGACAGCGGTATTGCCAGCAACAGCAACGGTGCTGACTGCGCCCGTGGTCACGCCAACCCGCACCTTGACGATCGCCATAGAGGTGACGCCGCCACCGCTGGCCCCAACGGAAGGACGACCAGCAACCACACCAGTTGCGTCACCAACGATACCAGCAGCATCGGTTGCCCCAGTCAGCACGCCGACTGCCGAGGTTGTCACGGTGCCAGTGGCCCCAACGGCTACGGCGACTGCTCTACCGCCCACGGCAACCCCAGAGCCAGTAGCACCACCTGTGGTCGCTACTGCAACAGCGGTGCCGCCCACAGCGCCACCAGCACCAACCGCCACAGCAACAACCCCCCCGCCAACGGCAACCGCAACGCCTGCTGCGCCTACCACCACGCCTACCCCGAAGTTGCCCTACTCGATTCTTGGTGGTGCTGGTGAGATCTACGAGCGGAATAGCGATGTACGCGAGCGACTGGGTTTGCCAACTGGCAATCAGGCGCAAGTTGGTGGGGCGTATCAACTATTCCAGAATGGCCTGATGTTCTGGCGAGCGGATACCCACACCATCTATGTCCTGTTCAATGATCAGTCGGTTTGGTATGCCTTTGCGGATAGCTGGGTGGAGGGGATGGATGTCGGCGGCGGTGCTGGCCCAGCCGCTGGGCAATATATTCCCAAGCGCGGCTTTGGCAAAGTCTGGCGTGAGCAGGTTGATGTGCAGAAGCGGCTTGGCTATGCATTGACCACCGACGAACTCCCTGGTGATCTGGTCGTGCAGCCATTTGAGCGTGGCGCGATTATGCAGAGCAATGCGACTGGCAGTAAATTGATCTATGTCCTCTATCAAAATAACCTCTACGAGCGATACGCTGACCCAGTGAAGTAAGCACTACTACCAGCTGCGTAGGTGGGCAGGTTCTTGCCAAAAGAGCCTGCCTCTTCTTGTGGTTGCCCTGGTATCACTGCGGCAAAATGCGTATGCTTCAAACGGTTGATAATGCCACTACCTGGCTGATGAGGAGGAACAATGCCGCGCTTGTGCGTCTTTTGTGGCTCAAGTCCTGGGGATAATCCAGCCTATCGTGCGGCGGCGCAGACCTTGGGACAAGCGCTCGTGGAGCAAGGGCTGGGACTGGTCTATGGTGGTGCCGCAGTTGGCCTGATGGGTGTTGTCGCTGATGCGGCATTAGCGGCGGGCGGCGAGGTAATCGGGATTCTGACCGAGGGCTTGCAGCGCCGTGAGGTTGGTCATCCTGGGCTGACTGAACTGCGAATTGTTGAGACAATGCACCAGCGGAAAGCGATGATGGCTGATCTGGCTGATGGCTTCATTGCGCTTCCAGGCGGCATCGGCACCCTGGATGAGTTTTGTGAGATTCTGACCTGGAGCCAGTTGGGCATTCATACAAAGCCCTGTGGTTTACTCAATATTGCTGGGTATTACGATGCGCTGATCGCCTTCTTCGATCAAATGGTTGCCAGTCGGTTCCTTTCCCAGACCGACCGTGAGCGCGTATTGGTGGAGGATGATGCCGCGCAATTGCTTGCGCGATTTGCGGCCTATCGTTCCCAGCCCACAAACAAGTGGCTTGAT
Source organism: Chloroflexia bacterium (assembly GCA_039810045.1). Taxonomy (GTDB): domain Bacteria; phylum Chloroflexota; class Chloroflexia; order Thermomicrobiales; family CADCWN01; genus CADCWN01. The sequence continues at coordinate 16,196 of JBDHWF010000080.1, read as the reverse complement.
CGCACGCAGGTCTGAGTAATGCCGATGGGAGGCTACTGATGCACAGCAAGCGAGAGCGCCTACCCTGGCGCTGGGTGGTACTTGGGGTGGGGTTGGTGCTGGGCTATGCCGCCTGTCGTCCGCGTGTGGTGCGTGCGCCTGGGCTTCAGTCTCGTTGATTGGCGAATGCAATGCGCTCGCGTAAGGTGGGGTGGCTGTAGAGCAGATATTTAACGAGAGCAGGCGGGTCAGGATCAGCCAGATTCATCCGGCCCAGTTTCTCCATTGCGCTGATGAATGCGGCGCGATTGTGCAGGAGATCCAGCGCGTAGCGGTCGGCCTCGCGTTCAATCAAGATCCGGGAGATCGCATTTTGCACTGGAGTGAGAACCAGCGAGACCCCACTGAGTATTAAGGTTAGCAGGGGTAACGCGGCAACGTCAGCCGCCCCACGACGCTGATCGAGCCCAAAGCGACGGCCAAAGCGCGTATTGAGTGGGGGCAGGAGCCGTTGCAAGGCCCAGGTGGTCAGCGTAGTGCTGAGTGCGCCCAGGCCGATCATCTTCCAGATATCTCCGTGGACCTGATGGCCTAACTCATGGGCAATCACGATTTCAACTTCCTCCGGGGTAAACTCGCGCAGCAACGTGTCGCCCAGCACAATCCGCTTGGTGTTGCCCAATCCTGTGAAAAAGGCATTGGCTTTGCGGGTTTGCTTGCTCATATCGATTTGCAAGACTTCGGAGATGGTGACCCCTTGGGCCGCCGCCAGGGCTTTGATGCGCTCGGCCAAGGCTCGGTCTGCCAACGGCTCAAACTTGTTGAACAGGGGCATGATCACGATTGGGGCGAGGTTCGCCAGTACCACTGTGAGTGGCACCGTCAGGGCGGAGAAAATCGCCCACCAGCGGCGCGGATAGCGCGCAATGATCCAGTAGACCCCCTGAATCAGCGGCAGCTCCAGCGCGATACTGAGCCCCACCCCTTTCAGTTGCTCGATCAGCCAGCCTCGGCGGGTTTGATTCGAGAGGTTGTATTGATGCTCGACGAGATACCCGCTGTAGTAGCTGAGCGGAGCAGAGGCGAGCGTTGCCAGCAAGGTGGCGGCGAGGGTATAGGGCATTGCTGGGCCAAGTTTTTGCGGGGCAATTGCCGTGGCGCGGTTCCGCAGCCAGGCCGAAAAGCCAGTGGCTAAGGCAACAATGCTGATGGCTGCTGACCAGATCATCCCCACTAGTGTGAGCCATTCACGGGTGCGATTGTAGCGGATGGCCCGAGTTTGTTCGTGATCATCGTTGTACAGTGGCTGGTCGCCACCACTCACGTTGGCATCAGCGCTGAGCCGTCGTCCTGGATTGATGCGGCTTCGCCAGATACCTGTGCCTACGATGGTCAATAAGAGCCAGGCGGCTAAGTGATAGTGGATTGTTCGCTGACGCATCTTCTTTGGCTCCTCTCCACAGCCGATTGCCGTTCAGGCTAGTTGTTGTGCGGCATAGGCCCGTACGAAAGCCTCTTGTTCGGGTGTTTCAATTGAACCAGGACGTAGCCGCCGAATCGTGCTGATTGCGTCGTCAGCGGCTGCGCCCTGACTAACCAGGTAACAGGCAAGGATTGTGCCAGTGCGCCCAACCCCCGCTGCACAATGCACGGCTACAGGCTTTCCTTCAGCCTGCCACTGGGTGATCGCCGTCACTGCGGCCTGCGCTTGCGCTAGCGTTGGAACTGCCAGGTCGACGATCGGTAGGTGAATACTGGTCAGCCCCGCCTGCTGCACCGCGTCGGCTGGCAGCGGCTCTTCGGTCAGGGTAACGACGGCGCGGATACCATGTTTGGCAAGCGCGGTGAGGGCGGCGGGGCTGAATGGGCGGGCCGTACCAGCGACTGCGTTGGGGACGACCCAACTGAAGTTCGGTAAGATCAATTGGTCACGTTCCGCTTCGGTCAGGTCATATTCAGCCAGGGCAGCGTGTGGTGCCGTCATCAACTGTTGCCGAAAAGCTGGATCGTTACGGAGCCGACTGAGAGCGACTTGGAGCGCAGTTTTGGTCATCACATGGTCCTTTACAGGTGGGCTCGGCCAGCGCAAGCGGGCGGATTTTCTTCGGGATCCAGTTCATCGACCAGATCCCAATTAAGAAGAATGGTATCATCGCCAGGAAGATAGCGGAAATTCCGAATTGGGCGGCGATCAGGCTGCCAGATAGCGGGCCAATGGCGAGGCCCACTGAACTGGCGGTTGCCAGCACCCCAAACGCCATCCCGCGCCGCTCTGGTGGGGTCAGTTCGGTGATGATTGCCTGGAGTGCCGGGGTCATCCCGCCCAAAGCTAATCCAGTGAGCACCCGTAGCACCAGTAGCTGCCAGACGTTCGTGACAAATGCCTGTGGTGGGCAAACGAGCGTTGCCACCAGCAGTGAGGCCAACAGGACGTTGCGGCGTCCAAAACGGTCGGCCAAGCCCCCCACAACTAAGGCACTGATCGTCGAGGCGATGCCAGTTGCCGCAATCAGAAGCCCTGAAATAGTGGCGAGACGACTGGGGTCGTGGGAAAGATCTTGAATATAGAGTGGGAGGACGGGGTTCGGCGCGAAATTGGCGAAGCGGAGCAGAATCGTTACCCAGAGAACGACCAGGATTTCCGGGCGCAGCAGGAATTGTCGCCATCCCTGATTCGTATTTTCGGTGACCTCTTTGGTCTTCACGACTGGTTCACGCGCTGGCTCGGCGATGAAAAACGTAACCAAGAGCCCAGCCAGGGCAAACGCAACCCCGGTGACAACAAAGACTCCGCGAAACCCGATCTGATCGCCCATGATTCCGCCCAGGAGTGGGCCAACGGTATTCCCGACGAAGAAGGCCGTTTGGAACATGCCTAGCACTGCGCCCAGGCGTTCGCGTGGCACATTCAGCGAAACGACGGTCGCGATCGCGGGGCCTAAGCCCGACAATATCCCTTGCAAGAGGCGTAAGACAAAGAGTTGCTCTGGGTTTTGGACAAAGGCAATTGCCCCAAGCGCAAAGACCATCCCAAAGAGGACGCGCTGGATCATCAGCCGCCGACCATAGCGGTCGGCAACCACCCCCCAGACTGGGGACATGATCCCCATGCAGACGGCAAATCCGGCAGACATGGCCCCCGCCCAAAGTCCGGCCACTTTGGGATCGCTGACTCCGAGTTCTTGCACGAACAGTGGGGTAAATGGGAGGCCAAAGCCGAAGGCGATTTCGCCGATCAGTTGGACTATCCAGAGGATGAAAACGGTGCGTACCCAGGGGATCGCTAATCCTTGCTTGGCTCGTCCAAGCCAGCCGATTGGTTGCAGCATCGCATCTCTCAGCTTAATCCAATCTTCCAGGGGGCGCCGGATCGCGTAATCCTACGCCTTGCATCGGGGTAATGTCAAACGTTATTACTAATATTCTGATTTAGTGGTTGGTCTTGCGCCCTGGGGCAGGGTGATATTCGGCCCAGGCAGCGAGTAATGCGTCGAGGGTGATTGGCCCCTCACGCAAGATTTGCGGGCCAGCAGCGGTCAGGGCAATGACTGTGGAATCAACACCACCAGGGGTGGTGCCACTATCCAGCACCACCTCGACCTCCTCGCCAAAGGTGTTGGCGACGGCAGCGGCTTCGCGCAGGCTCGGCATTCCCGAGCGATTAGCACTGGTGACAGCCAGGGCTCCGCCCGCCTCCGCGATAATTTCCAGGGCGATGGGGTGGTCGGGCATCCGCACGCCGATAGTGTCACTCCCTGCGGTAACGATGGTGGGCATCGTGGTTGCCGCTGGCAGGACAATAGTGAGCGGCCCCGGCCAGAAGTGGTTAGCAAACTCCTCTGCGCCATCTGGCAGTTCCCGCGTAATCACTGATAACTGATCAGCATCGGCGATCAGCACGGGGAGCGCCTTCGTTGCGTCACGCCCTTTGGCGATGAAGAGCCGTTCGAGGGCCTGAGGGCGGTCGAGCCGCGCCGCCAGACCGTAGACCGTATCAGTGGGAATGGCGATCAGGGCGCTGCGTTGCAGGGCGTCGAGCGCCCAGGGCAGTGCCTGTGGGTCATTGGCCCGAATACAAATCATTGGCGCAGGCTCCGTGCTAGAGGTTTTCGCGAATCTTCTCGGCTAGACTCCGGGAGATCCCATCAACTGCCATCAATTCTTCTACCGTTGCGGCCCGAATCTGTTTTGGCGAACCGAAATGGCGGAGTAAGGCACGCTTGCGGGCTGGCCCAATCCCAGGCAGGTCATCTAACGATGAGCGTAAGGCACTCTTCCCGCGCTTCTGGCGGTGGAACGTGATCGCGAAGCGGTGCGTTTCGTCGCGGATTCGCTGCACTAAGAAGAGCGCCTGTGAGTTACGCGGCAAAATCACAGGTATGGGGTTCTCTGGCAGAAAGATCTCCTCGTTCTCCTTCGCCAGCCCCACGGTTGGCAGGTTAACATTCATCTCGCGCAGCGTTTCTAGCGATGAACTAAGCTGACCCTTGCCCCCATCAATGATGATCAGGTCGGGCAGCTTTGCCCAGGAGCGTGCTTTTTCGTCTGGCAGTGGGGTTGCGTCTGCATCGGCGGGATCGGTTGCTTCAGGATTGGCTGTATCGAGTGTATCGAGCGGCACCAGCGCATCAGTGATCCCTTGCGCCGCCTGAACCGCCGCAAGGCTCTCTTGCGCCCGCGTAAACCGTCGGCGCAAAACCTCTTGCAATGAGGCGAAGTCGTTATTTCCGACCACCGTCTTGATCGCAAACTTCCGATAGTCACTCTTCTTCGGCTTGCCATCCTCAAAGACGACCATCGCCGCGACCTGGTTGGTCCCCTGACTGTGCGAGATGTCGTAGCACTCGATCCGGCCTGGGAGTTCTGGTAGATCAAGAGCCGCTGCGAGTTCTGTTAGCGCCATTGTGGTTTTTTGCTCATCATTCAGCCACTTCAAGCGCTCTTGCTCCAGGTTCTGCGCGGCACTGCGCGATGCCAGTTCGACCAACCCACGCTTGTCGCCGCGTTGTGGTACCAGCAACTTGACCGTGCCGCCGCGGCGCATTCGCAACATATCAGCGGTGGCCTCGGCATCGGGCAGGGTATACGGCAGGAAGATTTGCGGTGGAATCGTTTCGGGTGGTGCATCGGCGTAGTGCTGGGTCACGAACGATTGCATAATCTCGGCATCAATATCATCGATATGGGCGTCGAGCAGATAATGCCCAGAGCCAAGCAGCCGCCCATTCCGTAGCTCATTGATCTGCACGCAGGCATCGCCGCCTGCCCCACGCGCCAGGCCCAAAATATCGGCGTCAGTGGCCCCAGGCACTATCATTTTTTGATGCTCGGTAATTCGCTCCAAATCTTGCAGTTCATCGCGCAGGCGGGCAGCAGTTTCGAAGTCGAGATTTTCCGCTGCTTCGTTCATCTTCTGGCGGCGATTATTGATTAACGCTTCGCTTTTGCCACTGAGAAACTGGGCGACATTATCAAGCACCGCGCGATACTCTGCCTGCGTCGTCGCCCCGATACATGGGCCCAGGCATTGCCCAATGTGATAGTACATACAGGCGCGGGGCCAATCGCCAGTCAGCTTCTTCTCGCGACAAGGGGCGTTTGGCTTACGATAGGGGAACGACCGTTGCAAAATCTTTAAGGTCTGCGAGGCTGCGCCGCTGTCGGAGAATGGGCCGAAGTAGCGTGCGCCACGCTTGGTATCATCATGGACGTTGCGCGTATAGATGACTGTGGGCCACTCGTCGCTGGTGATCTTCAGGAATGGGTACGTTTTATCGTCTTTCAGCCGGATATTGTAATAGGGCATATGCCGCTTGATCAGCGAGCTTTCCAGCAACAATGCTTCGCGCTCGGTGTCAGTAACGACCACCTCAAAGTCGGCGATCTGCCGGACCAACTCTTTGGTCTTGGGCGTTAGGCTGGCGGGTGAGCCAAAGTATGACCGCACGCGATCTTTCAGGCTCTTGGCCTTGCCAACATAGATCACTGACTGGCTGGCATTCTTCATCAGGTAGCAACCAGGGGCAGTCGGTAGGGCGGCGAGGCGCCCTTCGAGTGGCAAGGGGGCTTCGGTTGATTTCGGTGTCTTTGCTGTTGCCATATCTGCTATTGCGATCCTGTCGTCATCGTCTGGTCAGTGGCGCGGGATGGTGGTGGTTCAAGCTGCAGCAATTGCTCGGTGATTTGTGTGAAGACCTGCCCGGCGGGTGATTCAGGAGCATGAATCACCACTGGTGCGCCCTCATCGCCCGCCTGCCGCACAGCGGCTTCAAGGGGGATCTGCCCTAGCAGCGGAATCGCCAGTTCCTGGGCGAGTTCAGCCCCGCCGCCCGACCCAAAGATCTCGAATCGTTCGCCCTGTGGCGTGACAAAATAGCTCATATTCTCGATTACCCCAAGTGGGCGCAAGTCGCCAACAGTGGCCATCTTCGCCGCCCGAATCGCGACCTTGGAGGCGACGAGTTGCGGGGTTGTCACGATCAGCATCGCGCTCCCTGGTACGGTCTCGGCCACACTCAGCGCTACATCGCCGGTGCCCGGCGGTAGATCGACCAGCAGGTAATCAGGTTGCCCCCAACTGACTTCTTCGAGCATCTGCCGCACGGTGTTGTGCATGATCGGGCCACGCACAACCAGGGGCGTATCTTCGTCGTAGAACAGGCCGAGTGACATCATTTTGACGCCATAGCGTTCTACTGGCACTAACTTTGCGCCGAAGGTGAGCGGTCGCTCAAAGGCATTCAGCATTCGTGGCACGCTGTTGCCATAAATATCGGCATCGACGAGTGCAGTATTGTAGCCGCGTGCGGCCAGGGCTGCGGCGAGATTCACGCTGACCGTCGACTTGCCCACCCCGCCCTTGCCCGACGCAATCAGAATGGTGCGGAGGCGGCGACGCTGCACTTTCGCTTGCAGGTCTGCGGGCAGGGTAATACGGGTGCGGCGTGGTGGCGCAGTTGGCAATTGTTGGCGGGAACGATCATTCATCAAATCCTCTCTCAGCGCAGCGAGTATTCTGTCGCTGCAAGATCTAAGTATACCCTGGGTGAGGCTACGGTTAGGAGCGACGGGTGAAGATTCGTTGAAACCTGCCGCCAAATCGTGCGGTGAGGTCGAGCAGTTCACGAGTTTTCAGATACCAGGAGGCGACAAGGTAGCTGTAGAGGCCAATGAACAGGGCTAGAGCAAAAATCCCCAATCGTCCCAGGGTGCTACCACCGCCGATCTCTGGATCAGTCACGAGCGTGAGCCTGTCACGGATTAGGAAGAGTATGACCGCCATGATGATGGTCGCAAGGAGACTCTTTGCCAGCGCGAGGCCAGGTGGACCGAAGAATGTGCCCAGCTTGCGCCGTAGCACCAACAGCAGTACCACCATTTCTAACGCAGTGCTGATGGACATACTCGCCGCTAACCCCACTGCGCCAAAGCGTTGCATCAGCAGATAGGCCAGCGCCAGGTTGACGACAATCGCCAGCAGCGAGGCGACCAGAGGCGTCCGGGTATCTTGCATTGCGTAGAAGGCGCGGGCGCACGTTTCGACCAGGGCCAGGGCAATCAGGCCAGCGGCGAAGGCCGGCAGTACCGCCGCGACCATTGCGGTTGACTCTGGGCCAAAGTCGCCCCGCTGATAAATTGTTTGCACGATTGGACGGGCGAGGATCATCAGCGCGACCGAGGCGGGCAGGGTGAGAAAGAAGAGGGGGCGCAACGCATCGGAGAACGTTTCCTGCAACTCAGCCATTTGGCGATTGACGTAGTGGCGCGACATCAACGGAAAGATGACCGTGGAAACTGATATTGCCAGGAGGCCATGCGGGAGCATCATCAACTGATACCCATAACCCAGGGCTGCCGTGGGTCCTTCGCCCAATCGTGAGGCAAAGTTTGTCATCACCAGAACGAAGTTGAGTTGAAAGGCGGCTTGCCCAATAATGCGCGGCAGCAGGAGCTGCCCGACCCGCCCCACCCCTTCAGCCACAGGGGTGGGCAGAAAGCGATAGCGCATCCCGATCCGTACCAGACCGGGCAGTTGCAAGACGAAGTGCGCCATTGACCCCGCGACAATCCCCCAGGCGAGCCCCTTAATGCCAAAACGAGGAGCCAGGAAGGCTGCCCCAAATAAGCCCAGGGCGTTGTAGATCACGGGAGCATAGGCGGGCAGGGTGAAGTTGTCGTGCGATTCCAGTAGGCTTTTCGCCGCTGCCCCCAGGCCCAGGAAAAATGGCGAAAGGAGCAGGATGCGTGTTAGTTCAACGGTGAGGGCTTGGGTCGCTGGTTCATAGCCCGAGGCGATTACATAGCGAACCAGCGGATCAGCAAAGAGGAAGGCAACTGCCGCAAAGACCGCATAGCCCTCCACCATCAGGGTCAACACATTCGAAGCGAGCCGCCATGCTTTGCGCGGTTGTTGCTGGGTCAGATATTCGGCAAAGACTGGTACGAATGCCGACCCGAACGCCCCGCTCATCACTAAGAGAAAGATTGTATCGGGAATCCGAAAAGCGGCATCGTAGGCAGCCTTCTCAAAGCCAGTGCCAAACTGCGCTCCGATAATGATTTCCCGCAGTTGACCAAGGATTCGCCCGATGACGAAGGCGAGCCCCACCGAAGCGGCAGCCCGATAGAGCCGCTGCCCCGAAGCCGATGGCGGCGGTGGCGCGGGTCGTTGAATCTCGGTCGTCTGCCTCCGGGCGCGTGATGTTGATTGCATACGTGACGGAGTATAACACCGAGATTACGCAGTACCCTCGGAATAGGTTTCCAGTGCCGTCACTACACGGTCAAGCTCGGCAGCGAGCGGGCCAACGTGTCGTGCGGTATAAATCTGTACTAGGGCGCGATAATACCAGAGGGTTCCTTCCCGCCCACCGTTGAAACGCGCCCACGTTGTGGCGCCTGCCGCGCGCAGGTCGGCCAGAATTGCGCGGGCATTGTGGAGCTTGTCGGCAACGGAGACAAGGAGAATCTCGGGGGTGGCTGCAGCAAGGTGCGCCAGATACTGCTCCTTGCGGGCCCGCCAGGGCGGTTTTGGCGTGATCAGGGTGTCAGTGCAGCCCCGCACTATGGTTGCCACTGCCTCGCCAAAGCGCGTCTGAATATCATGCAGGCGGGCCTCGCCCCCTTGATCTTCTACTGCGTCGTGTAAGAGGGCCGCGATTACCGCCCTTTCGCTGCCCCCGTTTTCACCCACGATGGCGGCTACAGCGAGCAAGTGGGTGATATAGGGGATATTCGTGCCTTTGCGTCTTTGCTGGGCGTGGATTTCGTTGGCATATATTAAGGCTGCGGCAAACTGTGGGCTAGATGGTGTGAATGGCGGATTCGTCATTGGATCATACTCCTTCTATGGATGCGGCGTAGTGGTTGTTCAAGGAGTGTCGAGCGATCTTCTATACTCCTGGTAGCTGATTGGCTGGCCTAGAATCAGATCAGGCAAAGGGATCGTGGTGATCATCGATAGTCATACCCATATCTTTCCGCCAGAATTTCGCCGTGACCGCGCCATACTCGCTGCGCGCGATCCCTGGTTTGCCGCAACCTATGGCGCAACCAATGCCCAAATGATTCAGGCTGAAACGTTGATCGACAGCCTTGATCAGGCCGGGATTGCCGCTGCGGTGATCTGTGGCTGGCCCTGGCAGGATCACGGCCTGTGCCGCGCCCATAATGACTACTTATTGAATGCAGCGCAACGTTGGCCGGGGCGATTATTCCCATTGGGGATCGTTGCCCCGCGCGCTGGGCAGGAAGCAGTGCGTGAGGCAGAGCGCGTTCTTGATGGGGGGGCGGTTGGCCTGGGCGAACTGAACGCTGATGCCCAAGGCTTTGACTTTGCCCAGCCTGCGCCCCTGGCATCGCTGGCGCAGGTGTTAATTGAGCGTGGTCGCCCGCTGCTGATCCATACCAGTGAGCCAGTTGGTCATCATTATCCGGGGAAAGGCACGGCAACGCCAGAGCGCGTATTAACCTTTCTGGCGGCCCAACCAGCGTTGCAGGTGATCGCCGCCCATTGGGGCGGTGGCTTGCCTTTCTATGCGTTGATGCCCGAAGTGGCCCGCCTGACACAAAATCTGTGGTATGACTCTGCGGCGACTACCTATCTGTATGACTTCGCCATTTTTCCGCAGGTGGCCGCGCTGGTTGGCGCGCAACGGATCCTCTGGGGTACGGATTACCCGTTGCTCAAACATCGCCCATTTTTGCGGCGTACGCGGGCCAGCGGCCTCGATCCTGTGGCACTGGCTGCTGTGCTGGGTGGCAATACGCAGCGACTTTTGGGGCTGAAGTGATGCGCCTGGGCTAGGGAGAAAGCGCAGAGCGGGAGGTTTCCCGCTCTGCGCTGCTGATCAGTCTTGCGCCTTGGGGATCCGTAGTGCGGGAAAGAGGATGACATCGCGGATCGCCTGCTGATCGGTAAAGAGCATGACGATGCGATCAATGCCGATCCCCAGGCCACCAGTGGGTGGCATCCCGTAGCGCAGGGCGGCCACATAGTCTTCGTCAATCGGCATCGCTTCTTCATCGCCAGCGGCGCGATCCTGCGCTTGTTCCTGGAAGCGGGCCAGTTGCTCTTGCGGGTCGTTCAGTTCGCTGTAGGCGTTGCCAACCTCGCTCCCCAGGATCAGCGGCTGGAACCGCTCGACAGTCTCTGGCTCACCGGGCTTCCCTTTGGCAAGGGGCGAGAGCGCCTTGGGGTAGTCATAGATGAACGTTGGTTCGACAATATTGGGCCGGACAAACGTCTTAAAGAGTTCATCGACGATTCGCGGCCAGACAGTCGCGGGCGTAATATCCAGATCTTTGCCCTGTTCGCGTCCTGCCACAATCGCCGCTTGATAGAGCGCGGCCTGCTCAGGGAGTGCGGCATAGTCAATCCCGCTCCACTCGGCAATGGCATCCCGCATCTTCACGCGCCGCCACGGTGGGGTCAGGGTGACGGTTTGCCCATTAAACGTGACCGTTGGCGAGCCGTTGACGGCCAGGGCGACCTCGTGCAGCATTTCCTCGACCAGGCGCATAATCGATTCGTAATCGGCATAGGCTTCGTAAAGTTCAAGCATGGTGAATTCGGGGCTGTGCTTGGTATCGATCCCCTCATTGCGGTAATCTTTGCAGATCTCGTAGACGCGCTCATAGCCGCCAACCAGCAACCGTTTCAGATACAGTTCATCGGCGATTCGCAGGTAAAACGTTTGATCCAATGAGTTGTAATAGGTCTTGAACGGACGGGCAGCGGCTCCACCATAGAGTGGCTGGAGGCTGGGAGTTTCGACTTCCAGATACCCTTGGGCATCGAGATAACGCCGCATTGTGCTGATAATCTTGGCGCGGGTTACGAACCGTTGGCGGGTTTCCTCATTGACCATCAGATCAACGTAGCGTTGCCGATAGCGGGTTTCCGTATCAGTCAGGCCATGCCACTTATCGGGCGGCGGAGTCAGCGCTTTGGAGAGGAGGCGAAAGGAGGAAACTTCCAGGCTTGGTTCACCACGGCGTGTGCGAATAACTTTGCCCGTTGCCTGCACGAAGTCGCTCAGGTCGATCAGGGATCGAAAGAGGTTGTAGGCTTCCTCGCCGACATTATCGCGCCGCAGATAAAGCTGAAACGTGCCGCTGCCATCGCGCAGGTCACCAAAGCTGACGTTCTTTCCCATGTCGCGGTTTGCGACCAGTCGCCCGACAATCGTCACTTCCTGTGGCGTCACTGCGGCTTCGTCTGTGCTGTGGCCCTCGGCTGTGGCTGGTGGCACCAGGGCGGCTAACTCGGCAATTTGATGCGTGCGCTCGGTGCGTGGCGTATACGGGTCGATCCCCAGGTTGCGGAGTTCAGTAACTTTGGCTAATCGTATGCGGGTTTGTTCAGGAAGTGTTGGGTCATTTGGTGTAGTAGTCATTACCATCCTTCAGTAATTTACTGCTTTGCCGCCCCACAACAGGCTACAGGCAGGGTAGAAGGCCTTGCCTGCGTTCATGATGCGCCTAGCCTGTGGGCATTATGCAATAGTTTGAATGCGATAGAGCGTGTCGCCACCAGGAGCCTGAACACGAATCTCATCACCAACCGTTTTCCCTAGCATCGCCCTGCCGATCGGCGATTGATCGGAGATTTTGCGGTTCCGGGTGTTGGCCTCGGCGGGCAAGACGAGGATCCAGGTTTCGCTCTCGCCATTTTCATCGATAATCGTCACCCGTGAGCCAATTTGCACCGTGCCATCGTGGGCACTGGTGTCGATCACCTTGGCTTGCCGTAAGGTGTGTTCGATCTCGTTCAGTTTACGATCAATACGCGCAAGTTCCTCTTTTTCCTCGGTTCCTTCGCCGCTATCCGCAGCATCGCCATAGCTTTTTGTTCCTTGCAAACGCCCTTTGATTTCGCGTTTTTGGGCAATCAGTGATAACGATAGTGCCTCCAACTCTGCTTTTCCTTCGGCAGTCAGGAGAGTTTGCTTCGGTTCAGCCATGACAGCGTCCCTTTGGACATATTTGTCCCTACAATCCAACACGACATCATCCTGAGCCAACCACTACCGTGACTGACTCAAAACCAAAATAGGCAATATGAACAAATAGCCGAGGACCAACCCTGGCCCTCAGCTTCGTTCCCAGCCTACAGCGTCGAGTATACAGGGGAACCTTGGGGGCTGGCAATAGCTCAGCCAGCCGAGATGTAGCACTATTGAGCAGTGGCTTCTTCCAGGCAGTCCCGATTGACATATCCTGAGCGGAAAGGTCTGACTTCGCTGGTATCAGGGTTGAAAGCATGACGCCAGATACACCCAGTGTCGTTGGCCAGCAGGTGCAGCGAGACAGACGCCGTGCCAGAGAGCGTGCGAACCTGGTGGATATCTTCGAATGGCGGTAGTAGGGGGTAGAGATCGCCCTGTTGCACCTGGCGGCGTTGGCTGAGGGTTAGGACCTCACGATCGCCAACAGGTAGGCTATCGTCCTGCCGTGCATAGACAACCTCCTCTTGTTCCCCGGCGTAGAGGCCGATCAGCCCCCAGGCCAGGTGATCATGGACTGGCGTGGCGGAGCCAGCAGGCACGACGAGCGCAAAAAAGCAAAGGTCGCTCGCTCCTGAGCGAAAGATCAGCCATTGACCGATGCCCCCGCCCATCCCGCTCTCTGGCACTGGGGCTTGATACGCGGCTGGTAACCATTGGGGATCACGTAACAGGGCGGCGAATGTTGGCTGGATCGCTGCGATCGCTTCAGCAGGGCCTGGTGCATTGAGGATTGCTGCTCGCACTGTGGCAATAAACTCGCGCACCGTTGGCGTATCCAGCAAAAACTCGTCCTCGCCAGTGCTTGCAGCTAGCCCCTGTTGCAGGAGATCGTCACACATCGTTGCCTCCTTGCCGGATTACAGCAGATTACTTCGCCTGCGACTCTGCCCGCGCCGTGGGCGGCAGAGGAATTGCCTATAGAATAGCAGGAACTGTCATTGATCGTTGAGCGGAGGGAGGCGAATGCCATTGCGCAGAGTGGTTCGGTTGCTCGTTGGCACGATTCACGAGCCAGTCGTGATGCTGACCGATTACCTGTTAGCGTTTGAGGCGTGTTGGTGCGCGTGGAGCCTACGCCACAGAGCGCGACATTCTACGCCAATCATGCGGGCTGGCATGGCCTTCTTCTTGCTAACGGCGGTAGCAGCAAGCTGTGGTGGCACCGTGCATGGGTTTTTCGCTAATCAGCGGCATAACTCGTGGCATCGGCGGTTGTGGACGGTGACACTACTGGCGCTTGGGGGAAGCAGCGGTGCCGCATGGTCGATTGCAGCACAGTTGCTGTTTGCGCCACTACAGGCCCGCCGGGTGACGCTACTGGGGCTTTCTGGTGTGCTGGTCTATGCAGGGGTAGTGTTGCGTGGCGCACAGCAATTTATCGTCGCAGTTGTTGGCTATCTGCCAGCCACTATCTTCTTGCTGTTCGCTTGTGCCCAGCGCTATTTTCGGCGGCGTGAGGCCGCAGCTGGCACTGCACTTGCGGGAGTAACCCTGACGCTGTTGGCGACTGGGATTCAACAAAAGAAGGTCACTATTCACCCCCGCTACTGCGACCATAACGTCCTCTACCATCTGATAATGGGCGTGGCCTTACCGCTTTTTGCAGCGGGATTGCGTCGTCTGACTAGCCACTAACGCCATTCTAGTGAAGGAGATCGCCCAATGCTCGTGACGCAACATAACTGGCCTCGCCCAATTGAGGCCGTCTTAGCGGATGCCTCAACTGAAAACGTGGTGAACGATATCCATGCGCGGCTCAATGCGACAGCGGTCGCCCAGATTATTACTCCCCACACCGTTGCCGAGATTCAGGCGGCGCTTCATCTGGCGCGGCAGCAGGGGCTGGCGGTCAGTATTGCTGGTGGTCGGCACGCGATGGGCGGGCAGCAGTTTGGCACTGGCTGCCTGTTGCTCGATCTCAGTGAGTTTACTCAGGTGCTGGACTTTAATCGTGAACATGGCGAGATCGAGGTTGAAGCAGGCATCGAGTGGCCCGCCTTGCTTGACTATTTGCTTACCCACCAGGATGGCCCTGGGCCACAATGGGGGATTGTGCAGAAGCAGACTGGTGCTGATCGTCTGAGTATTGGCGGGGCGCTGGCAGCAAATGTTCATGGGCGTGTATTGACCTCACCGCCCATTATTGCCGATGTGCAGGCAATTACGCTGGTCGATGCTGATGGGGGCGTGCAGTACTGTGATCGACAGCGGCAGCCAGAGCTGTTCCGCCTCGCTATTGGTGGCTATGGTTTGTTTGGGGTCATTGTCGCCGTGCGCCTGCGGTTGGCTCCACGGCAGAAGGTGCAGCGCGTGGTGGAGATGGTAGAAGTCGCTGCATTATCTGCGTTCTTGGAGCAGCGGATCGCTGAAGGCTTTACGTATGGTGACTGGCAATTTTCGATTGATGATCAAGCCGCTGATTTCCTCAGTATTGGGATCTGTTCGTGTTATCGCCCCATGCCTGCCGATACGCCGATTCCCGCAGATCAGCGGGTGCTTAGTCCAGAGGAATGGGGGCAATTGCTCCTCTTAGCGCACACCAGGAAAGCCGAGGCTGTGGATGACTATCGCCGTCACTATCTCGCCACTTCAGGGCAGATCTACTGGGCTGATACCCAGCAACTCGCTGATTACACTGATGGGTATCATCTGCTCCTTGATCAGTACCTGGAGGCGACCGTTCCAGCAACGGAGATGATTGCAGAGTTGTATGTACCCCGCAGTGCGTTGGCGGCATTCATGGCAGCAGTGGCCGCAGATTTTCGGGCGCATCAGGTAGATTTGATCTATGGGACAGTGCGGCTGATTGCGCGTGATGATGAGAGCTTTCTGGCCTGGGCGCGCGAGTCATTCGCCTGCGTTATTTTCAACCTACATACAGTGCATACTTCGGAAGGGTTGGCGCATAGCACGGCGGCTTTTCGACGGCTCAATGATCTGGCCCTGGCCTATGGTGGTAGCTTCTATCTGACCTATGGGCGGTTTGCCACACGCGAGCAAGTTGAGGCTGCCTACCCGCAGTTCCGCGAATTTCTGCGGCTGAAGCGCCAATATGATCCAACCGAACTGTTCCAAAGCGATTGGTATCGTCATTACCGCGATCTCTTTGCCGAGGTGATCCAGGAATAGCGCCGTCTCAGCCGCTTCCTGGCATTATTGTTTCGCGAAACTTGTGCGGATTGCGCGGGCAATATGCTATCATCTGTGCTGTACGTACAAGCCCTGGTGGTGTCGGCCTGGCCTCCGAATACTACCGGGGTCTTACCACAGGGGAGAGCACGCCATGAGTGATGATGCTGGGAAACGAATGTTTGATCCCTCGCGCCAGTTGCGGCAGGTATTGGGGCAGGGTGGTGCTGGCGAGCAATTGGATGTGAAGTGGCGGCTGGTCTGGTTGCGTTCGGAACATCCTGATGCCCAGATCACCACGGAGCACGTTACCATTACCTCAGAGATGGCGATCTTCAAGGCGCAGGTGATCGTTCCAGGTGGTGGCTCGGCAACTGGCTATGGGGCAGAATCGGCGAAAGAGTTTGCGGAGTTTATTGAACGGGCAGAGACCAAGGCGCTGGGGCGGGCATTATTAGCGCTGGGCTTTGGTATGCAGCCAATGCCGGACACGCCGGAAGATGCGCAGGTCGAGCAGACCGCTGGGCCACGTCCCGCGCCTATCCTTAACGATGGGCCACGTGAGCGTACTGTGACCGT
>JBDHWF010000079.1:0-19467 GCA_039810045.1 Chloroflexia bacterium | reverse complement strand
GGCTTCCTTCACCGCCACTGTGGCGAGCTGTTCTCCCAGAAATGATTGCGCTTCTGCCACGGTAGTTGTATCGCCAGTGACCATGACCGTGGGGATGCCGAGCGCGCCCAGAATCGCGGCATTAAGCCCAGTTTCGCCATGTGGTTTCCCATTCAAGCGCAGTTCAGAAACCACCGCACCAGCAATCGTGTGCGGATGAATGGCGCGATAGGTTCGCGCCATCGCGTGATAACCAACAAATATGGCGGCGTCAAAATGCCGACTATCTGCCCCTTCGAGCTGGCAGTGCTCTTTCGCGTTGCCTGTGCCAGTCAGGAGGTGTGCAGCGGGATGAAGTTCCTCAAAGAGCAGGTTCCGCATCGGGCCATGCCCATCACAGACCAGAATATAATCCGCTCCAGCCTGCACCAGCCCCTCAATCGCCGCATTCGCATCGGCCGTCATCAACCGCCGACCGCGCTCATACTCGCGCTCACCGGGCATCATCATATCGGCATGAACAACCCCAGTTACCCCTTCAATGTCAACGGATAGATAGACGCTGGTCATCGCTCCCCCTTTGCTACCTGTCGTCAATCAACGCACGGGCAGTATCACCGAAAGTACGCTTTCTGTCGCTCGCGCTAGTGCGAGACGGTGGTATCGCTCCCGCGTGATGCTAACCCAAGCACTGCTGCGGCCACCAACAAGACGATGAGTGCCGATGGCAGCAACGAGCCCGGACCGTTATCCTGACGGTTGCCCGAAAACTGTGCTGCAGGGAGTATCGCTGGTTGTCCCGCCTGCACCACGGGGCCAGCCCCAATCACCACGCCGCTGCTGACACTCTGTGGCGTTGGCACAATGGCAGGGGGGGCGGTGGGCCGGGGAGGAGCAGCGGCGACTAGGCCTGCTGTCTCGACTTGCCCATAGCTCCAGGTCAATAACGCGGTGGTATCAGCGAATGCGCCTGCCGTGGTATCACGCAGAACGACAACGACCAGGCGATGACCGGCGTGCATCGCGGCTGTCACCAAACAAAACCCACAACCGTCAGTCAAACCTGTTTTGCCGCCAACAACTCCATCATATTGCCCGATCAGGCGATTACCATGCCGCAAACTATATCCCTCACTTGCATAGCTCGTGCTGCCAAAAATCTCGGCAAACATTGGGTTCTGCCAGGCAAAACCCGTGAGTGAAGCCAGATCGGTGGCACTCGAATAGTGGTCGTCAGCATCAAGACCATGAGGATTCACCAGATGAGTATTCTTCAGCGATAGGCGGGCGGCCAATAGATTCATCCAGCCAACAAAGCGCGCGACGCTGGCAGCACCGTTGGGATCACCAGCCGCTGCCCCAACTCCTCTGGCAATCGCCATCGCCGCGTCATTCCCCGATGGCAACAACAGGCCATAGAGCAGCGTCCGCAGCGTCACCCGCTGCCCAACTTGCAAACCCATCGACGCTTCGCCGACCAGATCTTCGGGCAGAATTGTGATCACCTGCGCTGGATCACCTTCTTCCAACGCAACTAACGCTGTCATAATTTTGGTCAGTGACGCTGGGGCGATTCGCTCATCGCCGCCACGGACAAAGAGGGTTTGGCGTGTGTCGGGGTCAAAGACGATCGCATTGCCCGCGCTGATCGCTGGTGCCGCCGCACCCACAGTCGCTGGCGCGATCAAGCCAAGTAGAAAGATGATTAGCCACAAGGCCATCGCCAACATAACCCTGCGTGAGTTACCCAGGTGTCGCCCTACCAAGTGTTGCATATCGCCCCCAACTATGAACGTACAGAACATATGTTCTAAATACACTATACGGCACGCTGGCTCAATCTGCAAGAGGTTAGCTCATTATTCGCGTTGATCCGTTGCCAGTGGTACAGTGCGCCCGACCCAATCATTGTCAGCCGATGGGTGAGAGGAGGCATCATGAAGATCAGGAGCGTCACCCCTATTCTGGTGGATCGCTGCCTGTTGGTGCAGGTAGAGACGGACGAAGGGATTACGGGGCTTGGCGAAGCGGGACTATGGGCCCATCACCGCCTGGTTTACGAAGCGCTGGTCGATCTGGCCGACTATTATGTAGGCAAAGATCCTGGCCTGATTGAACACCATTTCCAGGCCGTCTCCCGCGATACCCACTTCGCAGGCGCGATCCTCAGCGCCGCCCTCTCCGCAATGGACATCGCCCTCTGGGATATTCTGGGCAAGGCGGTCAAGAAGCCGGTCGCGGCGCTCCTTGGCGGCAAGGTACGCGACCGGGTGCGCGTCTTTGCCAGTGTCAGTGGTGAGTCGCCTGAGGCGCGTGGTGAGAGCGCCGCCGCTGCCGTGGCTGCTGGCTACACAGCACTACGCACCTTGCCGTTCTTCACTGGTTGGGAGGGGCAGACACCCTCCAAATATATTGGCGATGTCGTGGCGATCTGTGCGGCGATTCGCGATGCAGTCGGCTTCGAGATTGATCTTGGCCTGGAAATCCATCGCAATCTTGATCCAGGGGAAGCGGTCGTCCTCGCCAGCGAACTGGCCCCTTTTCGAATTCTCTACTATGAAGACCCGGTCGCCCCAGAGAGCCTGGAAGCCCTGCGCTACGTAGCCCGCCATGTTGCCTTACCGATCGCCACTGGGGAGCGCTGCCACACCTTGTACCAGTTCAAGGAATTGCTCGATACAGGGACAGTCTCCATGATTCGGCCCGATCTCTCACTGGCGGGCGGATTCACACAATGCAAGAAGATCGCTGCGCTGGCGGAAACAATGTTCGTCGGGGTTTTCCCGCACCTGATGGGCAGTGTGGTCAATCTGGCCGCCTACACTCAGTTTGGCGCGGCAATCCCCAACTACGTGTTGATGGAAGGGCAAGCCAGCGGCCTACACGAGATAGTAGAGGAACCACTCCTGGTCGAAGGGGGCTACATCACGGTTCCCGACCGCCCAGGCATTGGCGTTGTGTTACGGGAGGACGCGCTGCGCCGCTTCCCTCACCGACCCCACCGCATCGACCCTGCCCGGCGGGCTGACGGGGCGATCGCGCACTAAGGCCACGGTTGAAAGGAACGCTATATGACCGACGCTGGGCCAGCACCTGACCTCCGCGCCTTCGCCAGCGGGGCAACGCCACTGGCGGGGCTGCGCGTCCTTGAACTTGGAGCCTTGATCGCTGGCCCATTTGCCACCAGAATCATGGCTGAGTTTGGGGCTGAGGTGATCAAGATTGAAGCGCCGCGTGCGCCTGACCAGTTGCGATCCTGGCGCTATGTTGATCCACGCACGAAAACGTCGATCTGGTGGGCCTTGCAATCGCGCAACAAACATCTGATCACCCTCGATCTCAAACAGCCAGCGGGCCTGGCTATCGCCAAACGCCTTGCGGCAGAATGCGATGTGATCATCGAGAATTTCCGCCCTGGCCTGCTGGAGCGGCTGGGGTTAGGCTGGGAGGTCTTGCACGCATTGAATCCCCGCCTGATCCTGGTACGGATTTCCGGCTATGGACAAACAGGCCCAGCGCGCGACAAGACTGGCTTTGGCTCTGTCGGGGAATCGCTCGGCGGGTTGCGCTATATTACTGGCGAACCAGACCGTCCACCTGTTCGCCCCAACATCAGTATTGGCGACTCCCTCGCCGCGCTCTACGCGGTAATCGGGACATTGATGGCCGTCTATACCCGTGACGTTGGTGGCGCTGGCGTCGGGCAGGTCGTCGATGTTGCGCTTTATGAAGCGGTTTTCAGCATGATGGAGTCAATGCTGCCGGAGTATGATCTGGCCCAGATTGTGCGGGAGCGAACAGGTAGCGCGTTGCCAGGGATCGCCCCCAGCAATACGTATCGCACTGCCGATGATGGCTATGTCGTGATTGGCGGCAACAGTGATCCGATTTTCCGCCGCCTGATGGCGGCAATTGGTCAACCCGAACTTGGCGATGATCCACGCTACCAGACAAACACCGACCGGGCAAAACACGCGGCTACGCTCGATGGCTTGATTGAAGCCTGGACCCTGACGCATTCAGCCGAAACTGTTCTGACGCTGCTTGATGCGGCCCAGGTTCCCGCCAGCCCAATCTACTCGATTGCCGAAATCGTTGACGAACCGCAATATCAGGCCCGCGAGATGTTGCTTTCGGCAGAGATTCCGGGCGTTGGTGCAGTGAAAATGCCCGGACTGGTACCCAAGCTCTCCGCAACTCCGGGGCAAGTGGCCTGGTATGGTGGGGCACCAGGGACTCACAACAGCACCATCTACTGCAATCTGCTAGGAATGTCCGAGCAAGAGCTTACACAACTTGCTAGCGAAGGAGTGATCTAATGCAACTGCCAGATCGGGTAGAGATTGTCGAGGTTGGCCCGCGCGATGGGTTGCAAAATGAGCAGGTCATGGTGCCAACTGCCGACAAGGTAGCCCTGATCACCGCGTTAACCGCTGCGGGGCTACGCCGTTTTGAGGCTACATCCTTTGTCTCGCCAAAATGGATCCCGCGCCTTGCCGATGCTGAAGCAGTTCTGGCGGCATTACCCACCACGAACACTGTGGTCTATGGCGGCCTGATCGCCAACGAACGCGGCTATGATCGCGCCCTTGCCGCGCACACTCGCGAGGTTTCTGTGGTGGTTTCGGCCACTGAAGGGCATTGTCGAGCCAATCTGAACCGCTCGATTGCCGAGGTACTAGCAACGTTTGCCCCCATTGCCCAGCGCGGTAAGGCTGACCAGATTCACGTCCGGGCGAATATCTCCACAGTCTTTGGCTGCCCATTTGACGGTGTTCCACCAGTAGCACAAGTTCTGGCAATCATCGAACAGATTGAGGCGGCTGGAATCACGAATATCACCCTGTCAGACACCATTGGCGTAGCGAACCCCCGCCAGGTGAGCGAGGTTTTCAGACAAGCCACCGCAGCCTTTCCAACGATCACCTTTGCTGCCCATTTCCACGATACCCGTGGTCTGGCGCTCGCCAACATTATCGCCGCACTCGATGCGGCGATTCGCACGTTCGATTCATCGATCGGCGGGCTCGGTGGTTGTCCCTACGCTCCCGGCGCGGCGGGCAACGTCGCCACAGAAGACCTCGCCTTCATGCTAGACGCCATGGGGATCGCAACCGGGATCGACCTTGATCGGCTCTTTGCTGCTGCTGACCTGACCGCACAGTTAATTGGGCATCCACTACGAGCAACGATCACCCGTACCACCGCCCAACCGCCAGCGGGTAAAGCAGGCTAAGCCGACGCCAACCACAACGAACGGGGCATACCCGCTAGCGGGTATGCCCGATTAACGTGCTATTTCAGTCAATGGTTGGGTGGCTAGGCTTCAGCAACGCACTTGTTGACCAGTTCGCCGATCCCTTCCACCTTACAGGTCACGGTTTGCCCTGCTTGCAACCAAACCTGGGGCTTGCGCCCTGAGCCAACGCCAGAAGGTGTCCCTGTGGCGATAATATCACCGGGCTCCAGGGAAATAATCGTGCTGATGTAGGCCAGAATTTCGGCGGGCTTGAACAGCAGGTCGGACGTGCGTGATGACTGCATCACCTCGCCATCAATCTCAGTCGAGAGCGCGAGATCCGAGGCATCAAGTTCATCGCTCGTTACCAGGACTGGCCCAACTGGTGTCATCCCCTCAAAAGTCTTGCCCTGCAGCCACTGCTCAGTCCGCCGCTGATAGTCGCGCACTGAAACATCATTCAGCACGGTGTAGCCAGCGACCACATCCAGCGCATTCGCCTCCGTAAGGTGGCGGCCTTCCTTCCCGATCACCAGCGCCAACTCCACTTCCCAGTCGATCTTGTCCGACGCTTTTGGCAAGGTGATGTTGTCGCGGGGGCCAATCAAGGCACGCGTATATTTCGCAAACAGGGTGGGATATTTCGGTGGTTGTGACCCCATCTCCGCAATGTGGGCCATATAATTCTGCCCAACACAAATGATCTTTGGCGGACGCGGCACGACTGGCGCAAGATCAACACTGGCGTAATCATGGCGTGGCCCATCAGCCGTCTTCGCCGCAGCAAGTCCTGCCTCCCCGCTGGCAAGTAATGCGCCAACATCGCTGCTCGCCAACTCTACAACCGTATCGCCATCCAATCTGCCGGCGCGTGTCCCATTCCCAGTCCGAATCGTCACGAGTTTCATTGTTCCTGCCTCCCATTGTTCACGACTGCCATCCTGAGCGTCGTAATTGCCGCTGCCACATTGTGGCGCGATGCCGTAAGCACGTCAAATCGACTGGTGATTATGGCGTGGCAGTAACTGTCCAACTGCCAGTAAACCGTTCGCCCGGCTCCAAGGTGATCAGCCCCAGCCCACTATTAAAGGCATTCGCCGGGCAGGTCATCGGTTCAATCGCCAGGCTGCGCCGCCGCGCAAGGGGATCAGGCAGATTATGCCCCGAATAGACCTGCACAAACGGGAACGCGGCGGGTAAGGTCAGCGTCAGTGAGCGCGCACTATCTGGAGTAGCCAGGGTAATCTGCGTATTACCAGCCTGATCCCGCGTGAAGTCGGTAAAACATGCATCAAAGACTGTATCACCAATTGAACGGGCCTCGCGAAAATCATAGGGCGTGCCTGCCACCATTTCGGCGTGTTGCGGGATCATTCGTTCGTCGTTCACCAACCGCTGTGCCGCAGGCAAGGTGAGTACTGCCTGATCGATCAACGCCGTGCCAACAGTGAAATACGGGTGATACCCAACCCCAAAAGGCAGGGGGTTTGTCCCAACATTCTGCGCGGTAGTCGTCACCTGCAAGCCGTCAGGCCCTAGCTGATACCCCACAGTCAAGGCCAACGTAAACGGATAGCCTGATTGGGGATGAATTGTCAGCCCGAGGATAATCTGATGAGGTTCCTGTTGCACAACCTGCCAGTTCAGCCAACGAACCAGGCCGTGGCTGGCATTCTGCGTCTGCACCTCGCTGATCGCCAGTTGCTGCTGCTTACCGCCAAAGCTATAGGTACCACCAGCAATCCGATTTGGCCAGGGCATTAACACCTGCCCTCGACCACCAGTAGGGCCTTCGTCCTCATCGAAGCCTTCAATCACCGCGTAGTCGCCGACCTCATAGAGCCGCAGGGTAGCGCCAACCTCTGTCACCACTGCCCGTTGCTCACCAAACGTGATTTCGTATTGCTGCCCCGAGGGCAATACGCGACCATCTGCCTGCCCTTGCTCCGCCATCACTGAAACTCCCTTTCACTCAGCCGATAATCATTGCGCTGATTCGGCTGCACGATACCTCATTCAGCCGAATCTGGCCTGCGTTGTATAGGAACCTGGGCAATTTCATCCCACGCCGTCTGGGCGAGTGCTGCATCAGTGGCAGTGGCTGGTTCATCGCTATAGCGCGCAGCAGCATAGCGGTCAGTCAGCCGCGTAACTGGGTCGCTTGGCGCGGTGCGCGTAACCACACGCCGATACTCGTGTGGTGTTTGCTCGGCAGTACGTGGATAATGTGCGCTGCTACCACGGTCGAGGAGCCGTTGATATGCCTCACGAATGGCGACAGTATATTGCCAACGGGGATCACGCCGTAACTCCGCCAACGGATCGCTTGGGCGACGAAACCGTGCGGTCAATCCCGCCAGGAATCCTGCGGCGCCCTCTGCCAGTAAATCCCAACTAAAGACCGATTCTCGTTCTTCGGAGGCAACGGTGAGGCGACGTGGACGCCGCCGCCAGAAGAAGCGGGTCAGGAAGAAAAAGAGGGCCGCCACCAGCAGCAGTGCCACGAAATAGCGCAGACCATCAGGGTATTCTAGCTGCCTGATCCCCGCAGTTGGATCAATCGCGGGCGTGCCAGTTATCCCCTGCGTGGGCCGTGGAGCGGGGTCTGGTGGCCCGGCCAGACTGATCAGAAAGCCGACAATGGCAAAAATAACGTAGGCAACCCCAGTCATAATGTAGACCAGGATCAGCAACAGCAAATTGACGACCCAGAAAAGCGGCGACAGCAACCAGAGCAGTGTCTCGAGAAAGCGGCGGGTAAACAACCCGGCAATGGCGGCTCCAACCAGCATCAGTGCCACAACAGGGCCGAGGAAGGTCAGTAACCAGCGTGGCGTCAACGTGAGTACACCACGCTCCTGTTCAATCCGCAAACGACTGAGGGCGACGGCAGCCAGACTGAACACCAGAAACACTGCCGTACTGCTGTAGAGAACCTGACGCAATCCTGGGTTATTCTCCGTTGGCACCGCAGCCATTACCCCCAAGATCGCCACAACGACCACCGGAGTACCAAAGCGTAAAGCGCGATACGCGGCATCAAGCGATGGTGTATCGCGCGTTCGCCCTCGCCACCAGGCATAGGCCACAAATAACACTGCGGCCCAGGTTGAGAGAAAGTGGGGATCAGCGAGAAATGCCAGCGCGTGGAATGCATCGCGCGGCCATTGCAGATCCGTAATGGGTCGCTCTGAAAAGCCAAACAGGCGCACGGCCAGTAAGGTCATCACTATCACCGCGCCCAGCGATAACAGTTCATACTGCGGACTGAAAAAGCGATAACTATCGATCGCCCGCTGTAGATTAGTGCCGAGGAACAGGATGATAAAAATCCACCCTGGCGCAATCCAGGACTGATTCAGCTCGGCAAACAGCGCGGTTAGCACCAGGGTCGCCACCGCAGCTTCTGCTCCGATCAGCAACAGGACGAGTAACTCCAGGCTCCAATCAAACTGTGCGCGCCGCGCGCGCCACCAACCGCTTACACCGCTCATCGATGGTTCTCCTGCGCGGTAACCAGTTGATCGGAATCGGGAACAATCGGTCGATGCTGGTCAGTCTCTGGTACAGCAGCAAACAGGCTGGTCGGCAATCGATGAATCGTGACACCACGCAACGAAAAATCCAGTTCAGCCGTGGTGACAATCACCAACCGCTGCCCCTGCGCCCGCAACGCCTCAATCGTTGCTGCTATCCCTGGTGTCAGATTCGTGGTGATAATCACGACCGTGGACCCCCAGGGAAAGGCCAGCGTCTCCCGACGCAGATAACGGGCGAAATCAGCCGTCGCAAATGGCGATAACTTCGCCAGACTTTCCAGGATCTTCGGGAGTTGGGCTGGCCCAGAGCCGGGAGCCACACGCAAACTGCGATTCGCCCCGTTGAGCAAGCGATTCGAGTATACCCCCACTGAATAGCGCAAGGCTACTGCATGGCTTGCCAGCGAAGCGGCAACGCTGACCAATGGTTCAAAGTCAACTGAATCGAGGGCGCGCCACGCTTGCTGGGGTGTATCCAGATCAAGAAAGATCCCTAATTGCGTCACCGTCGTTGGTTCAAATACCCGTACCTGCAACGTCCCAGCCTGGGCCGTTGCCTTCCAATGAATGTGGCGAAACGAGTCTTCAGGGTGATAGTCGCGAGTACCAACCGCACGCAATGGATCCAGGATCAGCGCCCGCCGCGTGCGAGCATCCCCAAATGCCGCACGCGGCGGAATCTGTAACTCTTCCAGGGTATAGACACGCGGATACACAATGATCTGGTCACGGCCTGGGAGTTGTGCGACCGCCCGATGAAAGCCAAAAATATCACCAGAGCGCAGTGTGGTCGGCCCAAAGCCAAAGACACCACGCTGTGGACAGCGAATCGTTGCCTGCCAACTCACCCGCTCATAGGGACGCAACGAGGTGATATACGGCAGCAGTTGGCGCGAGAGATCACTTGCAGGTGTCGCAGGGCGATCCACAGCAATAAGCTGTCGCGAAAATTCGTCTTCAACCTCAATCCAGGCGAGCGGTATCAGCTTCTTGTTCACCAATTCCAACTGCACGGTGATGGTCTCATCGCAAAAGGTGCGAGTGGCACTGAGACGACGCTGATAGGAAACAGACCGTAACGACCATTTACTCCACAAGCGCGAGACTCCTGCGGTAAGCAGGAGCAACGTGGCCAGCAAGGTGAGTGATGGTTGGCGCGTCGCCATCCCATAAAGCAGTAACGCCCCAGACCCGTAGAGCCAGATTGCACTAAAGAACATTGTTGAGCAACCCTTTGCTTTGCTGCTGATCAGCCTTCATTGGGGCACGCTTTCTGCAAACCAGGTCAGCACCTGGGCCGCAGTTTCATCTGCATTGGCAGCGCTCGTATCAATTATCATGGTGATTTGTTGCCGCAAGATAGCCCCATCCTCAATCGCTGCGCGTATCTCTGCTGCCGAGCAACCACGCCGCTGCAATCGCTCAGTTCTTACCTGATCGGAACAGTCGAGCAGGCACCAATGCGTGACTTCGGGCGGGGTGCTGGGCATAGCCAAAAGCTCCCGCGGTTCCAGCGGCAGAAAGAGAATTGACGCATGCCCATTACTCTCAATCATGCCGATGATTGCCAGCCAAAGTGCGCGGTATGACGGCCACAATCTGGCAGCCTGCCGAATATCCTGCGCAACCAGACGCGATGCCGCAGGGAGCAACCAATCAGCATCAAAGATCATAGGGGCGGACTGGTGCGCCAACAGCGCAGCAACCACTGTCGATTTCCCGGCACCTGGCGCACCAGTAACCACGGCGAAATGACGCACCGCTGCCCCATTCGTCACACGACTGCCTCCACCGGCACTGGGGTTGCTTCAATAATCTCGTCTAGAAGTTGATCCACAGTATGCCCGCGTAACCGCGACTCAGGGCTGAGAATAATCCGATGGGCCAGCGTCGCAACGGCCAACTGCTTAATATCATCGGGTAAGACAAAGTGGCGCCCACGCAGCGCGGCTAACGCCTGCGCCGCCCGCCCCAACGCCAATGTGCCACGCGGACTCGCGCCTAACTCCACCGCTTCATGCCTGCGGGTGGCGCGGACGATTGTAGTCAGATAGTGCCGCAGGTCAGCACTCAACGTTACTGTCCGCACAGTCGCAATCGCCAGTAGCAGTTCATCAGGACTGGCAACAGTGGGGAGATCAGCCAACGGATCACCTGCAGTAAACCGTTCGAAGATCGCTTCTTCATCGGCCTGTTCAGGGTAGCCAATCGATAGCTTCAGCAAAAAGCGGTCCAATTGCGCTTCGGGCAGCGGGAACGTCCCTTCCAGTTCAATCGGGTTTTCTGTCGCCAAAACCAGGAAGGGCCGTGGCAAGGCCATTGTTTCACCTTCAATGGTCACCGTATGCTCAGCCATCGCCTCCAGCAACGCACTCTGCGTACGTGGCGTAGCCCGATTGATCTCATCAGCCAGCACCACATTCGCGAAGACCGGGCCTGGGCGAAACTCAAACTCACTCGACCGTTGATTGTAATAGGTAATCCCACTGATATCGGATGGCAGCAGGTCAGGCGTGCATTGCACACGCCGAAACTCACCACCAAGTGACCGGGCCAGCGCGCGCGCGAGGGTCGTTTTCCCCACACCAGGCACATCTTCTAATAACAGGTGGCCTTCGCAAAGCAATGCGACCAGGGTTTGCTCAACGATCTCCCGCTTCCCAAGCATCACCCGTTCGATATTCGCCAGTAGTTTGTTCCCAAAGTCAGCAACGTTGATCCTCTCAACGGCTGACACACTTTCATACGGCTCGGCCAACACAACCTCCAGCACCTGAAACACTATTCTGCTGTCATTATTACGCACACTATACCATTAGCGGCTTACAGGTAACTATGTTGAAGCTAGGCCGAGAAAGGGCTACCTACCTCAGCCAGGTATGCCAGCACGGCGGCCTGTTGTTCGAAACACATCATGACGATCGCATCGCCAGGGCGGGCGACGGCAATCGCCGCTGTTGCCGCCTCGCGCTCATCTCCCACGATAGTACAGGCCAGTGGCGCGCCATTTCGCCCTTCCTCGACACCAGCTAGAAAGAGCGCGTTCATCTCTTCAGCAGTGCGGCCTCGCAGGTAATGCTCAGTTTCGTGGATCCAGATCAGATCTGCGGCGGCGCCAGCCAGTCGCCCCAGGGTCAGGAGGACTTGATCATCACGGTCGCCAGCAGTACCGATAATCGCCAGGAGGCGACCATCGCCTGCAACAAACTGTCGACCAAAATCGAGCAAGTTCCGTAACCCTGCCTCATTATGGGCATAGTCAACAATAAAGGTACATGGCGGCTCAGTAATCTGGAAGAGATTCAAGCGCCCAAGATTTTGTTCAGGTGTGTTCTGAAAATGGTGCAGGCCATCAGCAATTGTTGCCAGATCAAGTCCCAGGCCCAACGCTGCGCCAGCCGCTGCCAGGGCATTTTCCACCATATGCCCAGCACGACCGCCAAAGGTGATTGGCACCGCAGCCAATGAGATCAGCGGTTGGCGCTCTGTACCCTCTGCCAGCACAATCTCCCCCTGCTCAGCCAGCAACGCTCGTCCGCCTGCGGCAAGATGCGCGCGCACGACAGGATTTTCAGGTTGCCGACTAAAGTAGAGGACAGGCGCGGCAAGCCCGGCTGCCATTGCCGCCACCAACGGATCATCAGCATTCAGTACCGCCAGACCAGTTGGCCTCGTCAAGCGCACCACCAATGACTTCACCACGGCTAACCCTTCGAGGGTATCCACACCCTGTAGCCCCAGATGATCGGCGCTCACATTTGTAACGACCCCAACATCATTGTGTTCATAGGCGATCCCGCGCAAGAGGATCCCCCCACGCGCCGTTTCTAACACGGCAACGTCAGGAAACTCGTCCTCCAGCACCCGCCGTGCGCCTTGCGGCCCCGTGTAATCCCCTGCAAGTACCTGCTCGGTGCCGAGCCAAACCCCAGCGCTATTCGCCATCCCCACCCGGCGACCGGCCCTACTCAGCATTGAGGCGAGACAGCGCGTCGTCGTCGTCTTGCCATTGGTGCCAGTAATCCCGACAATTGGTATCTGGGAATGCGCATCCCGCACCCACAGCGGCTGATCATCCTCCGCGCGATCAGTAGCGAAAGCCTCCCGCAACTGGGCAACTGCTGTCGGCAGATCATAGGTTGCCCCAGTGCAAGCGGCATCAACCAGGGCAACTGCCGCGGCTCCGATTCCTTCAGCCACAGTGCGCCATTGCCAGGTAAAACTTAATGTCAGTTCGTGCCAGCCAGGGCGGTCAGGCAATGCGTGCAGACGGATAGTTTGCCGCGGCAGCGGCAAATCCAGCGTGCGGTGCCAGTAAGCCACTGTCGCTTGTAGCAACTGCGAATGTAATAGCTGATTGGGAAACTGCGCCAACCCCTCCGCCTGTGGACCAACAACCGCCTCCCAGCGGGTGATTATCGCTGCAGCAGCAGTTGGCGCAACGGGAGACACGAGCACTTGCAACTTGATTGCTGGTTCGGGCAGAAAGATATTCGCTCCATCGAGCGTACGCGTTTCGATTAACTCCACCACCAACCTCCCACCGCAAATACCGTTTTGGCAGATCCAATCATACTCGGTGCCACTGCTTTATGCGCAACAGGCAATTGCGGCATTGATCAGCGCTCATCTGGCACGATTTTAACAACCTGTTTACCAAACTTACTGGAAATACTAACAACAAGTTAACATCACGCTAACGTACGTTCGCTACAGTAGATAAAGAGGGTTCGTACGGTTCGCACTCTAGCAACACAGGGAACCAAATAATGGCAGTACGAAACAACCTCAAACAATGCTGGTGCCATCAATTAGCTGTGCCTGACCCCTGGCGTCAGGCTGATGCCACACCGCTCGCATCCAAACCGAAAAAAAGGGGGCGGCAGGAATGCTCCTGCCGCCCCCTTTTTCGTTGGGCTATTCAAGCAAAGTGCGCCGCTAGTAACGGAGGGGCTCATGCGTGTCGCGATCGTTACTGAAACATTCTTACCAAAGATGGACGGCATCGTGCGTATGCTGGTGGAGTTGCTAGCCTACCTGGAGCAGCAAGGCCACGAAGCTCTGGTGCTCGTTCCAGGTAAAGGGCCCAACTATCACGGGCCATTTGCGGTTGACCGTTATCAGGGCCTGCGTTGGCGGCTCTATCCTGGGCTCACCGTGGCTGGCCCATCGCCCCGACTGTTCGCAACGCTGCGCGAATGGCAGCCAGATATTCTGCACCTTGCTGGGCCTGCGGTATTGGGCGCACAGGCGGCGCTGATCGGGCGCTCACTGCACATTCCAATGGTTGCCCACTTTCAGACAGATCTGGGCGCCTATGCAGGCGCCCACGGTCTCAGCCTTTTGCAGCCGCTGGCCCGCCACTATCTCCGCACCATTCATGGCCTCGCTGAACGTACATATTGTCCAACCCCAACAATTCGCCGCCAGCTCTTGCAGGAGCGCTTCAGCAACCTGGCCCTCTGCGCCCGTGGTGTGGACACTGTAGGCTTTCACCCAGCCCATCGGGATAACGCCCTACGAGCCGCCATCCTTGGCCCTGGAACAGACACAACCACCCCAATTGCGGCCTATGTTGGGCGTATTTCGCCAGAGAAAAACCTGGATGCACTGCTGGCTATCGCCGGGGCCCAGCCTGACCTGCCGCTCCTGATTATTGGCGATGGTCCCGCCCGCGCTGGCTTGCAATC
The DNA here is from genome assembly GCA_039810045.1 of Chloroflexia bacterium. Classification (GTDB taxonomy): domain Bacteria; phylum Chloroflexota; class Chloroflexia; order Thermomicrobiales; family CADCWN01; genus CADCWN01. Next base: position 5,020 of record JBDHWF010000079.1, on the reverse strand, counting down.
GGCCCTGGCCGGAAAACGCGCGTACTTCACTGGCGAACTCCGTGGTGCGCAACTCGCCGCCGCCTATGCCTCCGCTGATTTTCTCGTCTGTACCTCAAAGACCGAAACGTTTTGCCAGGTAGCCCAGGAAGCGATGGCTTCACAACTGCCCACGATTGGCTTCCGCGCTGGCGGTGTACAAGATGTCGTGCTTGATGGTGAAACGGGCGTCCTCTGTGACCCAACCAGCCCGACAGAATGGCTAGCTGCAATCGCGCAACTCAGCAGCGATACCACGCTGCGACGCCAGCTTGGGCGCCGCGCCCGTGAGGTGGCCGAAGGACGCACCTGGCACGCCGTCTTCGACCGCCTACTTGGTGAGTATCAGGAGATCACTGAGCGCTACCATCTGGCGCTGCCGCACAATAAGTTCGCCAAAGCAGCGCGACGGATGGTACTGAACGAGCGGCGCTGAATCAGGGAGCAAAGTGGAGGAGGAAACTGATGGGCAAGGCCGACCTGCATATCCATTCGACCTATTCAGATGGAGCGCCAACAATTCCAGCGATCCTTGATTATGTCACTACGCAAACCGCTCTGAATGTCATCGCCATTACCGATCACGACACAGTTGCAGGAGCTTTACAAGCGCGCACCTTAATTGCTGAAATCGATACGCCGCTAGAGGTGATTGTCGGCTCAGAGATCAGTTCACAGGAAGGCCATATCGTCGCGCTCTTTATTGAGGAGGCGATTCCCGCTGGCCTGAGCGCAACCAAAACGATCGCCGCGATCCACGAGCAAGGTGGTCTGGCCTTTGCCGCCCATCCATTTTTCAATGATCGGCCCTGGCGCAACCGCCGCAAGATGGATAGTATGGGGCGACTTGCTGCCAGCCTCCCGCTTGACGCAATTGAAGTTGATAACAGCACACCATTTCTGGAATGGGCCAATCGGCGCGCTAAATACTTTGCCCGCCAACATCGACTAACCGCAGTTGGCGCATCTGACGCGCATATCCTCCCAGCGATTGGCAAAAGTTACACGACCTTCCCTGGCACAACAGCAACCGCACTCTATACCGCGCTCCAGCAAGGCACTTGTAGGGCCGGGTGCGAACAGTATACTGTGCCCGATCTGCTGGCCTACCTGCGCTTCTGGCTGGGCTATGCTGACCACAGATCAGCCCCACCAGTCAAGCGCTGGGCAGCCCACCCAGCGACAGGCAAGTAGGCGCATCAGCGGCTCGTGCGGTTGAAGGCTGTACTCATCAGGGGCAAATCTGCTATACTCCCACGCACGATGACAACAGGGAGCGTCATCCCCCGTTAATCTGACGGGGTGCGTGCAGTTAATTGCGATCAGCGCAGCGGGGATAGCAGTTCATGGTTGCCCATTGGTCTCTATCTAAGGATCCCGCCGGAACCGGGCGGGCAAGTCGCTGGCGGCGGCTATTACGCGGCGGTGCGCTGCTCAGTGGGAGCATGGCCCTGCTGACCTTGGGCAGTAGCGCTACGGTCGCCCACCTCGTCACCAGCCCCCGGCACCGCCGCAGTATTCAGCCACGCCAGATTGATGAAACCATTGAAGAGATCACCTTTCAGACAGATGAGAACCTCACGCTGAGCGGTTGGTACCTCGCCCATCCGTCGCCAACTGACCTGCTAATCATTTGCCATGGCTACGCGATGAATCGCCATGAATTACTCGACCTGGCGCAGGAGCTACGCCAACGCGGACACGCCATCCTGCTCTTTGACTTCCGTGGCCACGGCAGCAGCGATGGTCGTCGCTCGACAATGGGACTGCGCGAGGCCAACGATATTATCGCGGCACTGAACTATAGCCAGCAGCGGCCAGAACTCGCCGATCTGCCGATTGGTGTGGCTGGAATCTCGATGGGGGGCGCAGCCAGCCTGCTGGCCGCCGCCCGCGACCAGCGCATCGCGGCCGTCGTTGCTGATAGCAGCTTTGCGGCGCTGGCTGATACAGTTCGGGGCAATCTTCGTGAACTCTCGCATCGGGCGATTACCCCGCTCAGCCCGCTGATTATTCGATTCAGCGAATTACTCACGCATGCTCGCGTTAGGATCAACCGGCCTGTCGATGCGATTGCCGCGATCGCGCCACGCCCGGTACTGATCATTCACGATAGCAACGATACCTTCATTCCCGTCGACAATGCCTATGCGCTGCACACTGCCGCCCGCGAACCAAAAGCACTCTGGATTCGCCCCGGTCAGGGACACGCCTCATTGTGGGCGTGCTGTGCTAGCGAGTATATAGAGCAGATCGACCGTTTCTTCACCCAATCGTTCAACAACCTGGTCGCAATCGGCAGCGAAGCAAAGTTACCGGGGTGATGCCGATCACCCCGGCAACCACTGTATTTTGCTAAGAAATCTTCCTAGTGCTACCGCGACCACCAGGTCGCGCCACAGATCTCTGCGGCCCAGACACGGGATTGCGCCAGCCAAGGCGCGGCGGCACCAATGGCAACCGCGCCAGAGTCAGCAGGTTATCATCGGCAGCGAGCCGATTATGACGCTCAACGCCGCAACCACTGCAACGATGGATGATCACTGGTTCACCAGTGGGGCGATCAAATCTGGCGATTGGGACCATAATTGAGCCACAATCGCTGGCCCGATCACCAGGTCGCTGCCGATCAACATGACGCGAGTATAAACAGAGCGGGCAATGGTTGCGGTGGCGACCGCCACTGACCGTTGGCCCCACCATCGCCCGACAGTGCCGACAGCGAAACTCCTCGGTTCCCGTGCGCGCTGCTCGCCCAGCGCCACGCCGTTGCTTCGTCTGCGGCGATTGCTGATCATCCCCTTTCCATACCTTGTGCCGCACATTGCGGCGCTCACGATTCACTTTTCTTTGGGGATATGTCTCCTGGAAATCAACTTCATCCGACCATGAACGCTGCCGTGCCATTCGTGTGCCTCCAGCTCACCGCAGGGTGCGGTGATCATCAGTTCAATCAAGGGATTGACTGAATCAGGCACAATTCCTGTCTTCTTCATCCTGTCCTCACTTTCGCTGGATACAATGATCTGGGGCAGCCAAAAGCAGATCGCCGCACCGCGTACGATCTTCGGCATTGCTGGCCCGCCCCACACCAGAATGGATCTGGGCAGTGCGCCATCTACCAGAGAAAATGAGAGTCAACGGGGAGCAAAGAATCAGCGGCAAGCACCACAGCACGATCTACTGATGGTGGGCGCTTGCAGAAAAGGAGCGTCGATTTACCCTAGCAGATGGTGGGCCAGCCGCCCAACAACAATTTGCATCATCACAAGAATATTTTGCTGCATAAGGCTACTCACTTTGCTGCGATTCATTGACGAACGGCAATCATAAACAGATTACCCGCTTCAACTATAGCGAGCGGGAGTATCGGGCGATACGACAATTAGGGCAGCCGTGACCTGATCGACAGGACAGGTCACGGCTACCACAACGCCTTTTCCTAGGGGCGAAAAGTCACCCGTGCGGTCAGCTAACCCAATGGCACGAGCTGTCGCCCACCCGCCGCAAAGGTACTGACTTCCCGATAACCACAATCACGCGCAAGCGCGACCGCCTGGGCGAAATCCAGCCCCACATCTTCTGGTTGATGGGCATCTGACGCCAGGCTCAACGGCACCCCACGCTTGTAGCAGGCGCGCAGAAACGCAGGCGTTGGGTACGGTTCCCCAACTGGTTTGCGGAATCCGGCGGTCGAGACCTCAACCGCCACACCACTCGCCGCAAACGCATCTGCTGCTGCGTCGTACAGCGCGTCGAGATCAAGCGCAGCAGAAGGCCGATGGCCCATCACCTTGATCAGATCTGGGTGGGCCATAATCTGAAAGAGGCCAGTGCGGGCCGCCTGACCAAGCAGACCAAAATACTGCCGATACATCTCATCGACATCGCGGCCATCCCAGAGCCCCTGCACATCCAGGAGATCGAAGCCCCAGGGGCCGATCCAGTGAACGGAACCAATCGTATAGTCGAATGGGGCCAGACTTTGCACCTGCCGAATCGCACCCTCAGCACCTGGGAAATAATCGGCCTCGATACCCAGGCGGACGGGTAGTCCACGCGCCGCAGCTCCCCGCACTAACCCTGCATACTCTTGCAACGACTGTCCGCCGCGCTCGGTCCACCACTTTTGCGCGAAGGCGGCGGTACCTGGAGGAAAACCACCGTTTGTTGTCGGCGCAGTATCAGCCGAAACCTCACCCCACCACGCGCCATACGCTTCCTGCGATTCCTTGAAGCGATAAATATGTTCGCTAATCCCGATCTCCGCAACATTGCGCTCTGCCGCCGTCACCAGGAACCGATCAAGCCACGCTGGCGTAAACGGCCCACGCTCCAGATGCATATGATAATCAACGAGCATTCCCGATCTCCCCTCACTCGATCCATGCAGCACCATCCTGAGGCAAGTGTAGAAGGTTGACCAGCCATTGACCATCGCCAGCAAGGTAGTGCGCTACTCATTGCGCCCACCGCAATTTACCATTGCGGATGCGGCGAACCTCCGCAGTGCACTACCTTGCAGCGACAGTTGCGCCTTGCTATACTCGACCGAGTTCGGGTGCGTAGCTCAGTTGGTTAGAGCGCACGGTTCACATCCGTGAGGTCACTGGTTCGAGCCCAGTCGTGCCCACCCTCGAGTTTCCTACGCAAGGCAACAAAAAAGCCCCCTGGTCGCGCACTAGAGGGCAACTTACTGTCATTTTCGGCATAGACTGATTCAGATACCGAGAACCGCTCTTCGCACCACAAGAATTGACCACAACGCGAACAAACTGCGCCGCCGACCGGGTATCCGGTCGGCGGCCCATGCTGCATGAATATGCAAATAGACGGGTTCAGGCTTCTGTACCTTCCTCAGCCCCCTAGGGCCCTACCGCTTGATACCTGCCAACCCCTGCTTGATCCCCTCAGTCGCCCAGGGTGCCCAAGGCAAGGTGAAGAACTTGAACCCCTTCTCCACAAAGAAATCGGGCTCCATGTCGGGGGGGATGAAGTACAT
>JBDHWF010000078.1:0-19972 GCA_039810045.1 Chloroflexia bacterium | reverse complement strand
TTATTCACGTCGAGTACTGGAGCGAAGTTGACTGTAACACCGAGCGCCCGCAGTTCGCGGGCCGTGGCGACGCCCCAACGGTAGGCGTGGTCGGGGGAGTTGGTCGCGCCAATTGCCATCGCTGACGGAAACGCAGTCGCGGGGGGATGCAGGCGGCGAACGCGCCCGCCTTCCTGGTCGATGGCGATGATTGCGGGCAGGCCCGGTCGTCCGCAGAGCGCCTGGATCTGCGCGGTCAGGGTGCGCGTTTCTTCGGGGGTGCCGATATTGTCGGCAAAGAGGACGACCCCGCCCAGGTGACACTCGCGCAAGAGCGCGGCGTCTTCCGGGCGGAGGGTGGTGCCGTGAATGCGGCCCAGGATCAGTTGACCAACCTGGGCGGCGACGGGCAAGGTGCTGAGATCATCGGCTGCGGGCATCATCTCTCCTTTACGTCTGCGTATTTTAGACCACCAGCACGACCCCGACGAATGCGATCAACGTCCCCACGATATTGCGGCGGGTGGGCCGTTCGCCGAGAAAGAGGACTGCGCCCAGCAGCCCGAAGATCGGCGCGGCGGCGTTGAGGGTGGCGGTAGTCGATGCGCCGACCAGTTGAATCGCGATCAGGAAGCTCATACTGCTCCCCAACCCCGTCAGGCCAGCGAGACAGAGCGGTAGCAGGCTCCGGCGGGGGACGACCCACGGTGGTTGCCGCCGCTGCCCCACGCTGATGATGGTGCAGAGCAAGGCTCCAAACGGGAGGCGGAGCATATTAGCGGTCAGTGGTTCAATATCGTGCAACGCGACCCGCGTGAGGATGGTGGCAAAGGCCATGCAGGCGGCGGCAGCGAGGGCCAGCCCGACCCCAAGCCAGTGACCAGCATGGGGGCGTGCAGTGTCGCGCTCGCTCCTGAGCGCCCGCCGGGGGATGGCGACGAGGATGACGCCGCCGACGACCAGCACGGTGCCAATCGCGGCCCGTACGGAGGGTGTTTCTCCCAGGGTGGCGGCGGCGATCAGCATCGTCACCAGTGGGTATGAGGCGGTGATCGGCATCGCCAGGGCGATCCCCAGGCGGTTGATGGCGGCGTATTGCAGCAGGTCGCCGATCACCATATTCAGCATGACCGAGGCGAGTAAGATCACCACTGCCCCGAGCGGCAGCACAAGCAGGTCTTGGGGGCGGCGGAAGATCAGGAAGATGATCGCAAAGAGCAGGGTGCCAACGATGGCCCGCCACGTTTGCGCCGTGGCTCCGCCGATCAGTGCAACCTGACGGCGGAGGAGGAGATTGGTGCCAGCCGCAAATAAGGCTGTCCCTAACCCCGCTGCTGCACCCACTGCGCTCCCTCTCCCCACTCCATCGGCTGCTATCGTAGCAGATAGGGCCGCTTATGGCGTGGAGGCTTCTGCGCTGGGGGTTGGGTTGGCGAGGACTGGTTCATCGGCGATCAGTTGGGAGCTAACAATTTCGTTGTAGAGTTCGCTGTCGTTGAGCAATTCCTGGTGGGTGCCACGCGCAGCGATCAAGCCCTGGTCGAGGATCAGGATCAGGTCGGCGTCGCGCACGGTGCTGATTCGCTGGGCGATCACGAAGGCCGTGCGGCGGGCGTCGCGCATCAGGCGGTCGAGCGCGTCCTGAATCGCCCGCTCTGTGCCAGTGTCGACGGCAGAGGTGCTATCGTCGAGAATCAGCAGGCGTGGGTTGATCAGCAGGGCGCGGGCGATGGCGATCCGTTGCCGCTGTCCACCTGATAGGCCAATCCCGCGCTCCCCCACAATCGTATCGTAGCCTTTTGGTAGGGCGGCGATGAACTCGGCCGCCTGGGCAGCCTGGGCGGCGGCTTCAATGGCCTCCTGCGTGGCGTTGGGTTGCCCATAGGCGATATTGTCGCGCACGGTGCCGCTGAACAGGAGGGTTTCTTGCAGGACAATTCCGATCTGACTGCGGAGGGAACTGATCGTAACATCGCGAAGATCATAGCCGTCGATAGTAATGTTGCCCTCGGTAAGGTCGTAGAAGCGCGGGAGCAGATTGACCAGCGTGCTTTTCCCAGAGCCAGTGGTGCCGAGGATCGCCACTGTTTGCCCTGGCTCCGCTGTGAAGCTGATGCCGCGCAGAATCTCTCGTTCGCTACCGGGGTAACGGAAATGGACATCAGCAAAGGTGACTCGACCAGTGATGGGGGGCAGGGGGATCGCGTCGGGCTGGTCGGTGACATCAAGCGGGGCATCGATAATTTCGTAGACGCGGCTGGCGGAGGCTGCAGCGCGGGGTAACATACTGGAGAGGAAGCCAAGGGACATGAGCGGGAAGATCAGGAGCATCAGGTAGTTGTTGAAGGCGATCAGTTCCCCAATCGTTAGGGTGCCGCCGATGGCCTGAAGCCCACCAAAAAGGACGACGCCGAGGGTGGCAAAGTTTGAGAAGAAGAAGACGATCGGGAACATATTCGAGAAGATATTGATCGTCAGCAGGTTCTTTTCCAGCAGCGCATCGTTCGCCTCGCGGTAGCGGGCGGCTTCGTACTCTTCGCGGGCGAAGGCGCGAATCACGCGCACCCCAGCCAGGTCTTCTTGCAGGATCGTGTTTAGCCGACTGAGGTGCATCTGCACCTGCCCGAAGATCGGGCCGATCTGTTTGGTGAATCTTGTGAGCGCAAAGCCAATCAGCGGAATCATCGCCAGCGCGACGAGCGCCAGTTGCCAGTTCAGCAGGAGTAGCAGAATCGCTGAGCCGAGCAACATCACCAGCGATGAGCAGATCTGAATCAGTCCCATTCCGGCGAAGGTCCGAATTTGCTCGACATCGCTGGTCAGGCGGGTGAGCAGTTGCCCCGTTTGTTGGCTGTCGTAGTAGCTGAAGCTAAGGGTTTGCAGGCGTGTGAACAGGGTGTCGCGTAGCTGATAGGCGACACCCTGCGAAGCGCGTTCGGCTAGAAACCCTTGCAGGAAGACGAACGTGCCGCGCACGATGGCGATGATGATCATCCCAACGACGGCCAGCACAATGGCGCGGCTCTGATGCTGGGCGATCCCGTCATCAATCGCTACCCGAATCATCTGAGGGGCGGCGAGGTTGGTGGCTGATACAAAAAAGAGGGAGAGCAACGCCCCGGTGGTGTCGGGCCAGTATTGCCGCAGGAAGCCGAGGGAACGGCGGAGATCGCCCATTGCGCCCGGTGGTAAGCTTGGTGGTGGCCCCCCACGTTGTCCACCTGGTCCAGTACTGCCCGATCGCGCTGCCATCTGTTGCTGTCCGTTCCTCTGCCGACGTAGCAATAATTCCACAGCTAATCGTACCACGATGCTGCAAGGGTGGGTGAGCGCGTTTGGGGGCGGAGCGCGAAGTTATTCGCCGCGCAGTCGGCGTAGTTCTGCTTCTAGGGCGGCGATGCGCTGGCGTTCTGCCTCAAGCTGCGCGGTGCGCTCGTCAAGCTGCGCGGTGCGCTCGTCAAGCTGCGCGATGCGCTCGTCAAGTTGCTCAGTCAGGCGGCGTTGGTTGGCCGTATCTTCGGCGTGTTGGCGCAGGAGTTGGCGTTGGAGCGCCTCGTATTCCCAATGTGCGGGAACGATCGTGCCATCCTGATCATAGACGCGCAGATACAGCCCTTGGGGCTGGAACGAGACGCCCAGGCGACTGTGCCAGCGGGCGTCAGCCTCGGCTTGCCACGGCTGATACTGTTCACCCGTATCGTCCAGGGTCCAGGCAGCTACCAACGCCGGGATAAAGCGGGCTGAGGGGTCGAAGACTAGATATTCCGCAATCCCCATCTGTAGATACAGCCCGTGCTTGTCCTGCAAATCTCGATGGAGGACGGTGGAGGGGCTCGCCACTTCGATCACCAGGGTGGGCACGCCTTCAATGGGCGCATAGAGGGTATCGCGGTACGGATTCTGGCCGAGCGTGGGATGCACCAGAATATCGGGCATCAGCACCAGATCACGCGCACCAGTCCGCGTGAAGACCAGGCGTAATTGGTTGCCCACGCACCAGGGCAGGTCGCGTTGTGATCCACAGGCCCGTAAGCCACTCGCCAGCGTAAGGATCGCTTCCTGGTGGTAATCAGCCCCCACAATCGACTCCTCGGTATCATCGGTGAACGTCGCGTAGGCTGGCCCTAGCTGTAGTTTGTGGGTAACGGCCATCGGATCACCTCGCTCTCTGTCCCGAATGGGGTCTTGGTCTGCCAGCAAGTATAGCATTCAGCCTGCGTGCTGGCGGGGTGGACAAGCCTAGGCGGGCGGAATTGTGTTGAATGATGGTGGGAACAGGCGCTCTGGATCGCGGTGCCGAAAATCGCGCTCGGTGTAGGCGGCTTTGTACCGCGCAAAGTACTCTTGGGCCTGGGCGCGGAGCGCGGCAACATCGACGCCAGGAATCACGCGGTTCGCCATGATGGTGCGGCCATTGACGATGACGGTGTGGACATTGGTGCCGTTGGTGTTGTAGAGCAGGGTGCGGATGGGATCGTCGTAGGGGCCACTGTGCAATGGGCTGAGGTCAATCACCGTGATGTCGGCGCGGGCGTCTGGCGCGAGCCTGCCGAGGTCGGGGCGACCGAGCGCGGCAGCGCCACCGAGCGTGGCGGCCCGGAAGAAGTCGGCGGCAGTGCTGCTGGCCTGGTCGTGGTTGACTAGTTTGCCCAGATTGCTGCCGTAATCCATTACGCGGATCATGTCGGGCGGGAAGGTGTCGGTGCCGAGCGCGACCGTGACGCTCGCCTGTCGATAGCGGTCGAACGAGTCGAGGACGCCACCATGCCGGATACTGATCAGGGGGCAGTGGATTACGCTGGTGCCGCTGTCGCGCAGGAGGGCGAGATCGGCGAATGGTTCGCCGCCCTCGCCGAGGGTAGAGACGTGAGGAATCAGGGTGCGGGGGCCCAGAATCCCCCACTCGTGCAGCAATTCCAGCGGACGGCGGTCGTACCATTCCCGCAGGAAGCGCACTTCCTGTGCCCCCTGGGCGGCGTGGAGGCGGATCGGGCAGCCAAACTGATCGCTGAACGCTTTGGTGCGCTCCAGGATGGCGCGGGTATTCGTTTCAATTCGGGCGGGCAGTAACGCCCCGCGAATCAGGCCAGCGTAGCGCCCATCGTAGTCGCGTACAAACTGCATCGCGGCAGCGAGTCCGGCTTCGCCGCGCGCTTCATCCCACAGCACCGTGGGGGTGCCATCGGCGCGGGTGACGTTGATCCCGGCGCGGTAGCTGGGGCCAAGATAAAGGCGCAAGCCCAGTTCACCGGCGATCTCGGCGGTGCCGGCGAACTCCTCGTACGTTTCAGCCCAGGCGCGGTACGTTTCGGCGGCGATCGGCATCGCGGTCGTAATGCCGTTGAGGATCAGTTGGATCAGGGCGTAGCGCCGCTTGAAAAGTTCTTCAGCGGGGGTGGAAAGTTCGTGTGGGCCAGCGTGAAAATATTCCTCAGACCAGCGTTGCCCCGCAAGTTGGTCGGGGGTGAGCCAGGTATCGAGGATTGCGTGATCGATATCGGCGAGGGCGTCCAGGTCGATGAAGCCAGGGGAGATGATCGCGTCGCCAAAGTCGTGGCTGGCATCGACTGGCCCGGGGTAGTTGTGGCCGACAAAGAGGATCGTGTCGTCGCGATAGACCACTTCACCATGTGGATAGATCACGTGGTCATCATCAGCATAGCCGATCACGAATCGGGCGGTGAGTTTTGTCAGCATCGTCTACCGTCTCCTTTCCTCAATGATGGCGGGCTGGGGTGAGCAGTTGCCCGCGTGGCGGCCCCATTGGTTGCCCGTTTTCCTGAATCGTTTGCCCCCGCAGGATGGTGCGCACAACACGACCCTGTAAATGCTGGTCAACATAGGGGCTGAGTTGGTGCCGATAGGCGAGGTCTGCCGCCGCGAGGGTGCTGGTTGCGTTGAGATCAACCAGGGCGAGGTCGGCATCGAGGCCGCGGGCGATCCGTCCTTTGGTGGGCAGATTGAAGCGGTCGGCGACCTGGGCACTGATCAGGCTGATCAGTTGCGGCAAGGGGAGTTGCCGACCGCGCTCATTCGCCGTCAGTAGGGCGGCGAGTGTTGATTGGCAGCCAGCAATCCCACCCCAGATCGCGAAATAGTCTGCGCCTGTTTTCATCGTTGGTGGGGCGGGGGAATGGTCGGAGGTGACGATTGGCAGGTTGCCCGCCGCGATCTGCGCCCAGAGGGCGTCTTGCTCGGCCTGGGCGCGCAGTGGCGGCGCACATTTCGCCACCGCGCCCAGCCGCTCGGCGTCTTCCTCGGTGAAGTAGAGATAGTGGGCGCAGGTTTCGCAACTGACATCGACGCCACGCGCTCTGGCTTCGGCGACCAGGGCGACGCCGCGCCCGCTGCTGACGTGGACAATGTGCAGGCGACAGCCAGTATCGGCGGCGAAGGTGATCGCCCGCCCAATCGCTTCCAGTTCGGCAACGATGGGGCGCGAACGCAGGTAGTCGCGCATCGTCAGTTGTCCGGCCTTGATCGCCCGTTGGGCCAGGGCCGCCGTCAGGGCGTCGTTTTCGGCGTGAACGGCGACGAGCAGTCCCAGGGGGGCGGCCTCAGCCATCCCTGCGTAGAGAGTGAGGTCATCAGCGGCGGGGAAGTCGCTGGTGCCAGTGGTCGACATAAACGCTTTGAAGCCGATGACGCCACGGGCGGCGAGGGCGGGGAGATCAGCCAGGTTGCCGGGAATCAGGCCGCCCCAGAGGGCGAAATCAGTTTGTGAGGCGACCCTGGCTGCGGCGAGCTTTTGGTCGAAGCTGGCGGCGTCAATTGTAGGTGGGTGGGCATTCAGCGGCATATCGAAATAAGTCGTGCCACCGCCAAGCGCGATGGCCCGTGAACCGCTGGCAAACCCTTCCCACGCGGTGCGCCCTGGTTCATCAAAGTGGACATGGGCATCGATCAGGCCGGGGATGACGTGCAGGCCGCTGGCGTCAAGCTCCGTTGCGCCGCTGTCGTTGAGCGTGGGGGCAATGGCGACGATTTGTCCGGCGGCGATGGCGAGATCGCCCAGCAGCAGTTGGTCGGGGAGGACGAGGGTTCCCTGGCGGATGATCAGATCGATAGCAGGCACTGGTAGCTAGACTCCTTCCACGTAGCTAGTGGTGCAACCGTTTGGGTATGCGAAAAGGATCGACCATGCGAGATCGGCCCTTGTCGGCAGTATACAGGAGATGTTGGTTGGTTGGTGGAGCGTGGTAGAGGGGGTGGCGCAGGCGTGTTGCTCGCGGGCGTCAGCGGTGTTTGTTCTCATCAAAGAGAGCGGCGAAGTCGCCATCAAAATCGTCGAGGAAGTCGTGGAGGTCAAGGAGATCATCGGTGTCGATCGGGGGGGTGTCGGCGAATTGGCGTTGTTCTGCGGGGGTGAGTTCGTGCGTGGGTGCGGGATTGGGGCGGTGTTCGGTCCCCCGTCCGTAGATCGCGGCGGTGATGAAGCCCTGCCGATGACAATGTTCGCAGATGGCGGTGACCATCCAGAGGTGTTCGCGGTGGCCGATCACCGCAAAGTCATCAACCTGATAATCGTGCTGGCAGGTTGTGCAGCGGGGGATCGCTGCCAGGATTAATCGCTTGATTCGTGCTTCGCGGGCCTGTTCTTCCGGCGATAGCTCGTGTTCCCCGTCAGGTGGTTGCTCCACAGTGCTGCAGTCTTTCCTCTGTACGCTAGTCGTCTTTCTTCTTGCCCAGGTCGTCAATATCCAGGCTATTGATAAAGTCGCGGAAGACCGAGAGTTTTTCCTCGTTCACTGGTGGGCCAGTCGTGCTTTCGGTCGCTGGCGTGGTTTCGCTCTCATCTTCATCGTCGTCGGTGGTTTCGAGTTCGACCCCGGCTTCGTCCATCACGCTTTCGGCGACGAGAATCGGCACCTTCGCCCGCACGCCCAGGGCGATGGCATCGCTGGCGCGGGAATCGATCTGGAGTTGGCGGTCGCCAAGGTCGATGATGATCCGAGCGAAGAAGGTGCGTTCGGTCAGTTCACTGACTTCGATCCGATTCACTTTGCCGCCAAGGTCGGCGATGATCGTTTTCAGCAGATCGTAGGGCAGCGGGCGTTTCGCCTGCACGCCTTGCAGTTCCATCGAGATCGCCTCGGCTTCAAATGGGCCGATCCAGATTGGTAGGTGTCGTTCGCCACTGACTTCGCGCAGGAAAACCACCCGCTGTTGGGTGACCATACTGACGCGGATACTTTCTACAACCGCTTCAATCATCGGCGCCCGTCCTCTTTGCTGAACTGCTCGGCGCGGCATGATGGGGGCTGCGCCATTGACAGTTGATAGGTTTGCTCCGCAATCGGGAAAGCCATAGCGTTGTCTGTGTCATTCCCCTATTGGCATTGTACTCTCCGCAGTACGCTGGCTGCAATCGGTGATAGGGTGAAGAAGTGGCTTAGTGGTCCTCCAGCACCGCATAGCGTTCGTGGGGGATCAGGCCAAAATTGGCGCGAGGCCAGTAGGAAAGAATCGCTTTCCCAATCACGCTATCAAGCGAGATCGGCCCCAATAGGTGTGAATCACTGCTGTTATTTCGGTTGTCGCCCAGCACGAAGATTTTCCCTGGTGGCACCACGATCTCGCTGCCATTGGTGGGGTAGGTGTAGTGGGGTGGGGCGGCGATATACGGCTCGTCAATCGCCTTGCCATTGACGAAGACCTGATCGTTATGAATCGCAATGCGGTCGCCCGCTAGCCCGATCACCCGCTTGACATACGGTTTATCGGATGGGGTGGGTGGATTGAAGACGATAATATCGCCGCGTTGGGGCATCTCGAAGAGATAGACGACATCGCTTTCGGCGGTGTCGGGGCCGGGCCGCAGATTGCGGAGGCGGTTGAGATCAAAGTGAAAGTAGACCGCCTTATTGACGAGCAGATATTCACCGTTGGCGAGGCTGGGGTGCATACTCTCACCATCGACGCGGAAATTGATGACGAGGGTACGCACGGCAACAAAGATGACCAGGGTGAGGAGGATTGTTTCGGCAAGTTCACGAATGAAGGTTAAGGCACGGCGACCCTCAGAAGGCTGATCAAGGTCTTCGTCAGTACTGGTGCCGGATCGTTCGTCAGTGGGCGTACCGTGTACTTCAGCGGAGGCTACGGGTGTAGTCTCCTGCTGGTTATGAACCATGCCTCCTCCTCAACCAGCGGGTAGTTGCCTGCACTGTAGTATAACATGTGGCTATGGGCGAAGGTTTCGCCAGCGGGACAGCGAGTAGCGCAGATCGCGCCAACAGCGTACAAAAACGCAGACGGCGCGGGAAATCATTTCCCGCGCCGTCTGTGTCGTCCCAAGCGTTAGACTGGTCGAGCGAGGCGGCGGGCAACCAGGGTTGCCAGTCCCCAGGTGATTGCGGCAGCCAAGGCCACTTCGAGGAGATCCACGAAGATAAATGCCCAGGTTTCCCCCGCTTCACCACTGAAGAACGTAGCGGCAGCCGCGGCGATCACGGTGAGGATAGCGGCAACGATGACGCCCGTGCGGACACTGGGAATCCGACTGGCGATCAGGCCAATCACCACCCCAGCAACAATGGGAAAGAGTTCTTCCATGAATCCCCCTATTGGGCGATCTTCCGCCGAGCTACCTGCTTACCGAAAATCACCCACGCGTATCTTCCAGAATACCACGTTGTGCAAGGGGGCGAAAATCGACCGATCTGGGGGCGAGTTTGGGGCGACGCATTGGTCGCCCCGCGCTGTTAGCGGGCAGGTTTTTTCGCGCTGGTTGGTGATTTGGGGCGGCGGACAGCGCGATATTCTGGCAGTGCGCCGATGCCGCTGACCAGCAGCGCAATGGTGATGATGATCCCCCACTCAATTGGGCTGAGGCCCAGGATACGCACGGACGATTCCTTTCACGCCAGGGGTTCAGGCTTGTTGCAGCCAGGTTTGCAACGCCGTCATCAGGGCGGGGATGTCGCTGACGACCGTGCCGCCGCCAGCCTCAATCCAGTATTCCACCTGGAGATTCACCCGCGAACCGAGATTATCGCCAGCCAGCCGACTATCGGTCCGCAGGCCGAACGAGGGTTTGCCGAGCCCTGCGGCGTAGCCGATCTCGCTGGCGGTGCCAGAATCAACGTCGACGCCATCCAGCACGGCGATCACGAGGTCGCACTGCTGAATCGCGGCGGCATTCTGCGCGGCGATCTGCATATTGATCGTGTGGAGGGCTTCGCGGCGGGCATCGTGGGCGGCGATCTGGTGGGCCTGTGCAAACGCCTGACTGACGGCTGGGCCGCCAAAGTCCCAGGGGTTATCGACGATCAGGATCGTGCCGAGCGTGCTTTTCAGTTCAGCCATGAATGCCGCTGTGGAATCGGCGAAGCCCAGCGGCGAGGCGAGATAGGCGCGTTTTTGCGCGGGCATAGTAGCTCCTTTTGGGCCAGGTTCAGGCGGATGATCGGGCCTAGTGGCCGCGCAGTTTCGTTGGGGTGATCCGAATCGCGGTCGAGTAGCGCTTGGCGAAACTCTCCGGGGTTAGCCCCAGGCTAGAGATTCCAGCGGCATATTTCGCAACATAGGCGCTATTCTCGTTGGCTGGTTGGGCATTCGCCACGATCTCGGCGGTGCCGGTCAGGGTGACGATATTCCCGCCCCGCCCATCGCTATCCAGGTGGACAGCGACCTGTGGGTGGTTGGTGATATTGGTGATTTTGGGGGTATTCGGCTGGGAGTAGACCGTGAGCGTTTCGTTCTCCCAGAAGAACCAGATTGGGCTGGGTTGGGGCATTCCTGCGGCGTCTACCGTGACCAACCAGGCTACGCCTTCATTGGTGAGGCGGGTATTTACGCGTTCGCCAAACTCGCCAGTGAGCTTCAACATTAGTGACTCCTTCTTGTCTGCGTGTATCAAGGCTACGCCAACACTATTATACGGAATCGGTGGGAAATGTGATGGTGTGGTCGCCGCCAACGTTGAACACAATAAGGGAAAGATACTGACCAAACTGGTGTACACTGCGGGCAGCGCGTGTACGCGGGGCCAGCAGTGTATGGCTGTTGATGAAGGGGAGGAATTCATGGCGAAGTATGCCTTTATCTTTCCAGGCCAGGGCTCGCAAAAAGTGGGGATGGGCCGTGATTTTGCCGAACGCTATCCGGCATTGATCGAGCGGTATTTTCAGCCAGCTGATCAGATTCTCGGCTTTGGGCTGACTGATCTCTGTTTCAATGGGCCAGATGACCAGTTGGTGCAGACGCAGAATACTCAGCCCGCAATCTTCCTGGTCAGTATGGCCGTGCTGGATCTGTTGCGGGCCGAAGGGTTCATGCCAGAGGCGGTGGCGGGGCACAGCCTGGGTGAATATTCCGCCCTGGTCTGCGCTGGCGTGTTGCGGTTTGAGGACGCGCTGCGCCTGGTGCGGCGGCGTGGCGAATTGATGGCTGGAGTGAACGCCCGCACGCCTGGGGCGATGGCGGCCATCATGGGCTTAGCGCCTGAGCAGGTCGATGCGGTCTGCCGCGCCACGCGGGAGGCGAGCGGCGGCGTGGTGGAGGCGGCGAACTACAACACGCCCGAACAGACGGTGATCTCTGGGGAGCGTGAGGCGGTCGAGCAAGCCTCGGCAGCGGCGAAAGAGGCGGGAGCCGGGCGGGTGATTCCGTTGCAGGTTGGCGCGCCATTCCACTGTAGCCTGATGGGCGAGATGGCCGATGAGTTCGCGGCAGAGTTAGACAAGTATCAGTTCAACGATCCGCAACTGCCTGTGGTCGCCAACGTGACTGGCGATTGGGTGCGCACTGCCGCCGAGGTGAAAGAGGCGCTTCGGCGGCAGGTGGCTGGTTCGGTGCGCTGGGTCGATTCGATGCGCCAGATGGCGCAGGCCGGGTACGACACCTTTATCGAGGTGGGGCCGGGCCGCGCCCTAACGGGGATGAGTATGCAGATCAACCCCGATCTGGCCGCCTATGGCACTAGCGACGCCAAGCGGTTTGATATGACGCTGGCGAAACTCCGCGAATAGTCGTCTCAGGCGTAGCCACGGGCCAGCCGCGTGCCAAAGCGCACGCCAACGCCATCAGGATCGAGAACCGTGAAGTCGCGCAGGCCATAGTTGCGGTCGGCGATCGGCGCATAGACCGTTGCGCCGATCGCCTGGGCCAGCGTCCAGTAATGGTCGACGTTGGGCACCATCACGCGGAAATTTAGCTGTGGGTGGCGGGCGGGCGGTGGCTGGTCGGGGCGTTCTTCCAGGTAGAGGTAATGCCCCTCCCAACTCAGTTCAACGAAGGAGCCATTGTCGGTCTCCAGCTTGAAGCCCAGGTGTTCATAGAAGGCGCGCGAACGCACCATATTTCGCACAAAGATTTCGACGACCAGTTGGGCGGTTGCTGGCACATAGGGTGTCATGTGGCAGCGACTCCAGTTGTGCTGTCTTGCGCGTCCGCTTCTGTGGTTGCTTCATCGTCGGCAAAGAGTCGTTCGCCCCGGTGAAGGCGCAGGGCGATGCCGTAGGTCTGGCCCTGGGCGCGCATCGTGGGGGCGTGGGCAGCGAGGTAACGGGCGGCGGCAACGAGGATATGCACTTTCGCGGCGGGGTCAGTTTGGGTGGCGTATTGGCGGGTCGCCGCTTCGATCATCTGGATCGTGTGGAAGTCGCGGTCTTCGCGCACCAGGAGTTGCCCCAGCAAGGCGATCAGGCGGGCGGGGTCGCCCCCGGCAAAGAGGTAATTGGCGGCCAGTTCACCCGCCTCGTTGACCTGTTGTTGCCGATCGAGCAGGGCGGGGAAGCCTTGGAGTAGGGCCGCTGGGTTGCCAGCGGCGGGTTGTGGCGGTGGTTCGGGCAGCCGTGCGGCAGGGATATTCAGGAAGCGGGTGAGGTAGAGGCTGATCGCCGCGTCAAAGACGCCGCGCAGGAGTTCTGGCGAAGGGGTGCGGCGTAACCCCTGCTCAATCGCGTTGGCAAACGTAAAGGTGTGCAGCGCAGTATCCCAGTCGCCAAACTCGTTGCTGGTGTGGAAGCGGGCGATGCGGAGCGCGGCGGCGTAGCTCACCAGACTCGCCAGCGTGACTGGTGGGCAACCACCCTCGACGGCAGTGAGCATGGCCTGGACAGTGGCTGCTGGATCATCGGCGAGGAGGTGAGCCAGTAGCGCGGGCCGATCGTCCCAGGGATTAGCTACGGTCTGGCCGGTGGCAACGGCGGTGGGGAGGGCGCTGAACGCGGCTTCGAGCAGGGCGATCAGATCGATCGGATGCCGCCAGGAGTTCGCTTCCTCCATTCGCTCGGCGGTGGCGTAACTGTGGGCCAGACTGGTGATGACCGCCTCGGCGCTGGCTGGCTCCCAATCGACCGCGTCCAGGGCTTCGAGCGCTTTGTTGGTGAAATCGGCGGGATGCCCCACGCTGATATAGCGATAGTCGGTCACGGCAGCGAACAGAATGTCGGCCAGGGTGGTGCGGTCGAGTCCGGCGCGAACGGCGGAGATCAGGCACCGTTCGGCCCCTTCGGCATCGCGGACGGTAATGAACTGACGGAACCAGCGTTTCAAAGTCGCGCCGTCGGTGTCTGCGGTTGGCAAGGGGCGAATCGTGAAGTGCGGGGCCATATCAGCGCAATCGCGGGCGACGGCGGCGAGGCCGTGATAATAGGCCCGTGGTTGATCAGCCTGATCGAGGTGGGGGCGGAGGTTGTGCATACAGGCCAGGATCGTCAGGCCCTGGCTCCAGCCCGCCTGGCGATAGTTGGTGCCAAACGCGAGGCCCACGCGCAGCGGTTCGGTTGGGTCACCCTGGCGGTCGAGCAGGACGAGGACAGCCTTGGCGATCACGAGGGCCAGATTCCGCTCCAGGCCCACGTGCAGCCGCTCGCGCTGGTAGGCGCGGGGGTCGCCTGCGGTGGTCAGATCGAGCCAGATCGCATCGTCCTGAATGGTGACAGGGAAGGCCAGGGCATCGTCGGCCCACTGGTCAAAGGTGCCGCCACTGGCGAGGTCGAAGCGGGCGTGGTGCCAGTGACAGGTCAGAATTCCATCGTTGACCGAACCCCGATGGAGGGGGAAACCCATATGCGGGCAGCGATTTTCTACGGCGTAGATCGTGCCGCCGTGGTTGAACAGGGCGATGGTGCGCCCGGCCAGGTGGACGACGTGGCCGCTTTCCGCTGGCACGTCGTGCAAGGCGGCAGCGCGGACGAGTTGGGTGGTCTGGGTGGTCATCGCTTCCTCCTTTGGGTAGGGGGTGTGCGCGCTTGGTCTTTGCAGTGTACCCGACTGAGCGCGAATGCGAAACGGGGGGATGCCCAGCAGCTAACTGGCGGAAGCACCACGCCGCCCCTGGCTGATCGGCCAGGAATCGCCCGGTGATCGGCCCCTGATCGGGTAAGTACGGCAATTTTGTGACAGCCTCTTCATTATTTCGTCATATTCTTCCGCTATCCTACAGGTGGGATCTCCCCCGATCCCTCCTCTAATCAACCTCTTCCTTCCCCTTCCCTCTCCTGTGTGGTGGGTGTGGCAAACACCCACCACTTTTCCTCTTTAAGGGCGGACTAAGGACGGGCGTGGTGTCACAATTTTGTGACAATTCTCCGACATGACTGCCAAACTGCTGTGACGTTTTGGGGGGATACTGAGGGCGTAGAACGGTTGCGCTGAGGAAGTGAGGAACGGATGCAAGACCTGATGAAACTACCTACTACCCGCTATCAGCCAGAGCCTGACGCCACGATGCCACGCGCCCAGGCGATCGCGTTGTCGGTCGGGGTGTCGCTGCTGATTTTGTTGAGTATCGTGGTGGTGCTGGTTGGGGTGGTGTTAGTACTGACGGGGATGCCCTAAAATAATCAGGAAGGGAGCGGTGCCGCAATTGGCCGCCGCTCCCTTGCATGATCTGGGTGCTGGTTGCTATTGCATCACGATCAGGTCGCGGCGGGCGTTGTTGAGTAGTTCGGCCCCGGTTTCGGTGCAGAGGACGGTATCTTCGATCCGCACGCCGAACTTGCCGGGAATGTAGATTCCTGGTTCATCGCTGAAGACCATACCGGGGCGGAGCGGCAGGCGATTGCCGCCAACCATGTACGGTTCTTCGTGGACATCGAGGCCCAGCCCGTGGCCGACCCGATGGATGAAATATTCGCCGTAGCCAGCCTCGGTAATCACGGTGCGGGCGACCGTATCCACATCCTCACAGGCCAGACCGGGGCGCACTGCTTCGTAGGTTTTCTGTCGCGCTTCGTTGACAATATCGTAGACTTTGCGGAACTCCGCGCTCGGTTCGCCAACGTGCACGGTGCGGGTCATATCGGAGCAATACCCCTGGATTCTGCCCCCAAAGTCAAAGACGACCGCATCGCCTTCCTGAATCACTTTATCGCTGGTCATGTAGTGGGGCGAGGCACTGCCAGGGCCGCTGGCGGCGATCAGGAAGGCGGGCGTTCCGAGGCCACGCTTGCCCATCAGCCCCGCCAGGATCGCTCCCGCTTCTTTTTCGGTCTTGCCTGCCAGCGTGGTCGTGCTGACAAACTCTTCCCAGGCTTCGTCGGTGAGGCGGCCCGCTTCGCGCATACAGGCGATTTCGTCCGCCCCTTTGATCTGACGTAACTCTTTCAGTACTTGATTGGCGTTGACAAATTTGGCGTTCGGGATCGCATCCATCATCTTCAGCAGGAAGCCACTCCACATCTGATCGCTGACGGCAATCGTTTTTCCATTGGTGTCGCCAAGGCCGTTGGCGAGGATCGTGATCGGGTTTTCGGTTTCTTCCCAACTCCGCAAATCGAGAATCTCCATCAAGTCGCTGCGGTTGGCAAGGCGCGGTGCTTCCAGCCGTGGCACCAATACGAATGGCTCGGTGCCGCTTTGGGGCGTGGCGAGGGCGGTCAGGCGTTCGCTGGTGTGGGCGGGGTAGCCCATCAGATAGACCAGGTCAGATGATGGTGCGAGGATCAGCCAGTCGATCTGCTGGCGGGCCATCTCTTCTTGGGCGCGGGTGATCCGTTCGGCATAATTCATCAGTTTGCCAGTCTCAGCCATAATGCCCCTTTCCAATCGGTTGTTCTGCCCAAAACTCGTCATGTCAGTACGCTGATGGCGCAGTATACCATTAGCTCGGGAACAATTGAGATCGTAGCGTCTGCGCGCACGGTATACACTGACCGTAATGATCAGGGTGGTGGCGCAACAGGAAAGGATGGCGTGATGACGGCGGAACGGGTGACCTTTGAGACAAAGATCGCCGTGGTGGTCTGCGATGACCTGCCAACGTGGCAGAAGCTGAATATGACCGCGTTTCTGGTAAGCGGGGTGGCCGCCGCGCAGCCAGAGTTGGCGGGTGAGCCGTATCAGGATGCAGCAGATCGCCTCTATCTGCCGATGTTCCGTCAGCCAGTGTTGGTCTTCAGTGGGAGTCGTAGCCAGATACGCACGGCGTACGAGCGGGCGATGGCGCGGGAGATCCCTTGCACGATCTTTACGCAGGAACTCTTTGCTACGGGCAATGATCGCGATAATCGGGCCGCAGTGCGGGCGGTGGCGAGCGCAGATCTGGATCTGGTGGGGCTGGCGATGCACGCTGATCGGCGCATTGTCGATAAGGCTCTGAAAGGCTTGGCGTTGCACCAGTAGAGGTAGTGCGCCTAGGCGGTGAAGAACGTCGGCCAGTTGAGCCAGTCGGCTAGTGGCACTGGCCCCTGCGTTTCCAGCAGGCGGCAGAGGTAACGATAGACCGGGCGGACTGCCGGGAGATTGGGGAGGGGCAGGACGGCGCGGTAGCCAGCGGCGAAGGCCGCCGCGCTTGGTTGATCCAATTCGTATTCATACCCCACCAACTCGAGTTCACGCGGGGCAAGGGCAAAAGCGTCGGTGTCGACCAAGCCCGTAATTTGCCCATGCCGCACGAGGAATTGGGTGGCGTCAACGTCAAGCATGACTGGCACGGCGTCGCGTGGTGGTGGCAGGGCGCGGGCAGCCGCCTGGAACTGGGCGAGTGGGGCGGCGAGCGTGGGGTCGGGCGTGGCCGTGGCGAGGTGGTGCATCGTGGTGGCGACGCGCGGCCAGAAATCGGACAGCGGGTGGCGGGTCGTGCCGTCAATGGTGCCATACCACGACTCAGGCTGCTGATGTTGCGTGGCGACCGCTGCGCCGAGCCGTGCTAACTCGGGCGCAGGCAATTGTCGGAGATCGTGCAGCCGTTCACCGGGGAGGTATTCGACCACCACGCAGGGGCGGCCTGCGACTGTGCCGCTGCGTACCACCTGGGGAATCGGTAAGGGGCTGTGTTCAGCCAGCAAGCGGTTAATCCTGGCGAGGCGGTGAGGCGCGGTGGGTGCGAGTCCAAAGAGGAACTGGACGCCGCGCCAGAACGGACTTTGTAACTCAGCCGCCGGGCGGGGGATCCGCACGACAGCTTGTTCGGTCGCGGTGCGCACTCGCCAGACCTCGTTGGTATGGTCGGCATAGGCCGCAGGGTAGCGCGTCTGGCTGATGATCGGCTGGGGAAATAGTGGTTGAAGGTTCATCGGCGCCGGAATTTTCTGAGCGTGCGCCAGACCACGATGCCGACGATCGTCAGGAGGCCAAGCGTCACCAGGGCACGGCCTAGCCAGTTCGCCGTGCTGGTGGTATAGCGCACGGTGATCGTATGTTGCCCTGCGGGCAGTGCGAGGCTGATGTAGCCATCAGCGGTGGGGGTGATCGGCGCTGGTTGGCCGTCGATTTGGGCCTGCCAACGGGGGAAGTCGTTGACGATCACCCGCACTAACTGCGGCTGTGCGCTCGTAATGGTGGCGGTGATCGCCTCTGGCTGCACGGAGAGGTCGTCGACCGTGCCGTAGTCGGGAATGACGTAGCCGTTTGGCGGGGCGAGGGGGCCAACGACGCGGTAGAGCGCGTAGCCCCCTGGCGTGCCAGCGTCAAGGCGTTCGAGGTAGTCGTGGCTTTCGGCACGGGCGATCAGGGCGGTGTCGTTGGCATCGATTAGCACCACCGTAAGGCCGTGCCGATAGAGGAAACTGCTGTCGAGCGCGGCGAAATTGTCGTACATCAACTCCTGGGCGCCGTACTCAGTGGTGCGCCAGAACCAGAGCCAATCATTGTGGTAGACGTTGCTCCCGGTCAGGGCGGGAATCCAGAACGAATCGTGCCAGGAGATCATATTGTTTCCGAGAATCAGCGGTTTGTCGGCGGCGGTGGTGAAGGCGTTGACCAATAAGGCGCTGCGGGCGATGGCAGTGAAGGCGGGTTGATCGGTTGTTTGCTCCAACGGTAGCCCGCGCTGGCTGAGGTCAAGCGGCACCTGGGGGTGCAGCAGGAGAACCAGGGCAACGGCACTGGTTGCCAACCCTGTCAGGACAGTTTGCCCGCGCAGCCGCAGGAAACGCAAGAGCAGGCGCAAAAGTTCGTGTGCGCCGAGCGCGGCGAGGAAGATCGTCGCTGGGCGGAGCATTGGCATCAGCCGTTGCCCTTCGAGTTGGGCGAAGATCGGCCACTGTTGCCAGGTCCAGCCAACCAGGACGATGATCAGGTAGGAGAGCGGGAGTAAGAGCGCGATCACCCGTTGGTAGAAGCCAGGACGCAGCAGACTGAAGACGATCCCGATGCCAGCCAGCGCGATCAGTTGGGGCAGCACCGACTCGATATAGCCGATCCCGTTGCCGTGCGTTGGGTCGCTCCACACCTGGCCCAGGTTCTCAAAGCGGAAGTAGATCGTGAAGGTGTAGAGCGCCTGATTATCGCGCAGGGGCAAGAGGAGGGCTGCCGCGAGGCAGCCGATCAGCGCGACAAGGGCGGTGGAGCGTCCCACTAGGCCGAGCAATGCTCTACTGAGTTTGCGCCAGTTCCAGCGGTGTTGCTGACGTGGCGGGTGTTGGCGCAGAAGGGCAATCAGGGTGATCAACCCGAGGGCCAGCGCCGCCGCCGCGAGGCCGATCACCGAACGCGGATTGCTGTAGATCGCCAGGGTTGCGGCCCCGGCAGCCAGGATCAGCCCGCGATATTTGCCATAGCGCAGCCAATCGCCACCCCAGAGAATCACGAATAGGGGCAAGTAGGAGGCGAAGACATCGGGCCAGAGGCCATAGTCGATCAGCTCGCGGCTGCCGCCCGCCAGCCAGTTGCCGCGCACAAAGAGGTGGAGGATTGCCGCGAGGAAGGCCACGCTGAGTGGCAGCTTTTCGCGGCGAGCAATCGCCCAATACGCCAGCGTTGGCAGGAAGAATACGGCGATTACGACGAGTTTATGGATGACCGCTAACGGGATCAACTCGAACGTCAGCAGGTAGGCCAGGGCGACCAGCAGATCGCTGCCAGTCGGGTAGAACTCGGCGGGGAAGCCGCCCTGATGGTTGGCGAACCAGGCAGGCAGATGCCCCGCCCGCAGCGCGTCGACCGTGGCGCGTTCTTTGGCGATATGAAAGGGGTGGTCGATTGAGGCGTAGGTGTTGGGCAATTGCCAGAAGCTGCCATCGGCCAGTTCCACCGGGTAGGCTGTGTACCAGTGGAACGCGCCGAGCTGGTAGGCAGTGAGCAGCAAGAGAATACCAAGGGCAACGGTCCAGGCCCACTGCTGCCACGGCGGACGCTGGGCATCTTCACGCCACCAGCGGGTGTTCGTCCGCGCCACGATCCGAAACGGCCAGGTGATGATCTGGTGGAGGCGCAGCATGATCACGTGGGATCTGCTGGTAGCCGCAGCGTGGCGACGATGATATAGGCGAGGGCAAGCGCGGCGAGCGGCAGGCTGATCAGGAAGGTGGGCCGCGCAAGAATCCCCGGTAAGGCGAATGGGAGATGGGCGAAGAACGCTTCCCAGATAGTGCCGAGCGGCACCCGTTGCTGGGTGCCAGTGCTATCGATGATCGAGATTGGCAAGCGCCAGTTGACCAGGGCCAGCAGCGCAGCGAGCAGCACGGTGAGCAGGGCAGTCGAGATGGCGCGTTTGCGCCACCAGCTAGAAGAAGGCATAGGGCAGTACCGAGCCGAAGAAGAGCCAGCAGTAAAAGATGGCGAAGGCTGCAATCGTCAGGGCGGCGGCGAGGCGCAGGAAACG
>JBDHWF010000077.1:0-20089 GCA_039810045.1 Chloroflexia bacterium | reverse complement strand
GCCACCAGGGGGTATACTGCCGCTGAGAGAGTGCAGCACCGATAAAGGAGTAGCGTGATGAAGATCGGGTTGATGGTACCGTTACCAGGAGATCTACCAAACGCTTCAGTCATTATTGACCAGATCATTCGTGCCGAGGCGTTGGGCTTCGATAGCATTTGGGCCCCGAATGTCCGGGGCAACGACGCACTGACGGTACTTGCGGTCGCTGGCACAAAAACGAGCAGAATTGAACTTGGCACATTCGTCGTACCTACCTACACCAGGCATCCTGTCGCCCTCGCCCAACAGGCGATCACGACGAATGCCCTGGCTGGCAATCGCCTGACGTTGGGGATCGGCCTCAGCCACCGCGTCACCATGGAAGGGATGCTTGGTTTCGATTGGTCACACCCGATCCGCCATATGCGCGAATACCTCGCCTGCTTGCTCCCGCTGATGCGCGGCGAGAATGTGGAGTTTCAAGGGAGCGAGTTCACAGTGAATGGCTACTCACTCGACATCCCTGGCGGCGAAGCACCAGCAGTCCTGGTCGCCGCCCTGGGGCCACAGATGCTGAAACTCGCTGGCAAGGAAACAGACGGCACCGCGATCTGGATGGGTGGGCCACGCTATCTTGCTGAACACGCCGTACCAACAATCAGTACGGCGGCAGCCTCGGCTGGACGGGCAGCGCCGCGAATTCTGGCGGGATTACCCGTTTGTGTCACTGATAACTCAGAACAGGCCCGTGAGTTCGCCAACAACACCTTTGCCCGTTACGGTCAACTCCCTTCCTATCGGGCGATTCTCGATAAAGAGGGGGCAGAGCATCCCGCCGATGTTGCCCTGATCGGCGATGCCGCAACGGTTCAGGCAGGACTACAGGCACTCGCAACGGCAGGCGTTACTGATCTGGCTGCAGCAGTCTTCGCCCCACCAGGTAAGGACGCTAGCTATACCTATGACGTGCTCGTTGCTGCTAGCCGTCCTACGGGAAACCGGGCAGGATAAGTGGTCTAAAGTCAACGATGCCACTGTTGTTACCAGTTACCCAGCCATTACCCTTGGTTGCCGATCTGGTCATTATCGGCGGGGGAATCGTGGGAGCCGCAACGGCCTTTGCCGCGGCAAAGGCTGGACTGCGCCCGCTGATCATCGAACGTCGCCCACTGCTGGGGAGCCTGACAACAGCGGCAGCGACAGGGGGTTTCAGGCTGCAGCATGAAGATTATGACGATTGGCAACTGACCCGCGACTCGTTGTCAACAATCCTGCACTTTGCCGAGGTGACCAGCCAACGTACCTATGATCCGGCAGTAGTGCAGCGTGGCTACCTCTGGCTCACCACCGACAACGACAGGATCGCTGAACAACGCGCCCTGGTGGCCCAGCAGCACCATTGGGGGCAAACCGATGTGGAATTACTGACTGGGGCGACAGTACGCGACCGCTTCCCCTATATCAGTGAGCGCGTCGTGGGGGGGCGATTTCGTGCTGGTGATGGCACCTTCGACCAAAAAGCCCTGACATTCGGCCTTGCCACTGCCTCACAAGCGCCGCTGATCACTAATTGCACCGTCAATGGCGTCCTGACACGCGGTGGCAAAGTCACCGGGGTGACAACCAGTAAAGGCATCGTGCAGACAACAACGGTGGTGCTGGCAGCTGGCCCATTTAGCGGGCCACTCGCTGCCACCCTCGGCCTCACGCTGCCCTTACAGAACATTCGGCGGCAGAAAGTGATCATCCCCGACCTTTCCGCTGTACCACCAACTGCGCCGATGACCCTTGATGAAGATACGGGGACGCACTGGCGGCCAGCCTTCCGTGGAGCCTTGCTGCTTGGGGCAACGCCACCACCAATCGTGGAGGAAGCCACCGAGCAGGTAGCGCCCGATCCTCCGCTCGCGTTCAGCCTCCTTGATCCGCGTAGCCCCATTGCCGCCGCTCGGATCGCGCCATTCTGGGCGACCGCCTGGGCCAATGGCGCTTTTCATTGGTCGCTGCAAGCAGGGCATTATACCGTCACACCCGATAACAAACCGCTGATTGGGCCAACCTCCATCGCTGGCTGCTGGCTCAACTGTGGGTATGGTGGGCATGGCGTGATGATGAGTATCGCGGGCAGCCAACGACTGATCGCCCAGATTCAGGCGGGACAACCTGCGCCGGACAACCCATTCGACCCCGCCCGTACCTTTCGGGGCGGCAGCAAGATCCTTTGATTGTGGAGCAATAGGGGCGACTAGCCGCGGCTGCGCCTAGCCCAAAGCGGACGCAACCGCGCGGCAATCGTGAGGCCAAGCAATATCAGCGAAAGCACCCCAAGCAATGGCTGGACGGGGGCAAAATACGTCATTGCACCGCTCCACCCCAACGCCAGCACCACCAACTTATTGCACACTGGACAACCCACCGCGAGAAATGAGAGCAACCCGCCCGCAGTGAGGGATCCTTCGCGGGTAGGGCAGGCGAGCGGCAGCGCATAGGTCGCCACCAAAACAGCAGCCAACAGCACGGTGAGGGCGAAGATGACGTAGTCAACTGTGCGCGGCGGGATCTCGCGCCCAAACCAAGGATTAGGAATCAACACTGTTGGAATCCCAATCAGGAAGAAGGTCAGCACGCCGCCAACCACCCCATAGCGTAGCGCCGCCCAAAACAACGCACGCGATGACGGTGTAGCCATAAGTACGCGATGGTTCGCTTGCTCAGACACGTTCATCTGTCCTCCACCGTGTTTATTCCCTACGCATAAGTATATCCGCGCATCCTTGACTTGGCTGGCACGATACCAGCAGCCCCATCGGGCCAAATCCAGGCGATTAACGACTGCTCACTGCTGGTGATTCCGCCGTAATGGTTCCACCACGCAGCGTTATAGCAGCGCCAGTCATCGTTAGTCTGGCCCGTTGGCCGGAGGTAACGAGCAGTTGCTGCCCCGGAAAGGCGGTTACGCCTTGCGCTGTAGGCGCGATCAGCAAACTGGGTGGTTGAGCCGCCAGCGCTCGCGCTCGCGCTTGATCATTGCTCAGGAGAATTGCAATTGGCGTGGCTGGCAATGACGCGCCAAGGGCTACTGCGGCGTGCAACGTGCCAGCGTGGACGATCAGGCGAGGAGCAAGCCCCTCGTCGGTAGCTGGCACCAGATCGATCAGCAATTGTGCCGCCGTGCCAAGGGCAATCCGTTCGGCGGCGACTACGAAACGATACTGAGTCTGCTGGCTGGCACAGGCAGCACGCAAGGCGGCCAGCGCCGCAGCGGACCGCTGTTGCTCAACACCGAAAACGGCCACTTCGCGCACCTGACCGCGCTGGACTAACGCCGTGGCTCCAGGCAGATCGTCCTGATCGACGACCAGCAACAGATCGATCGTCGTGCGCCAGGGCACAAATTGATACCCAAGTGCTGCTGGTAATTCCGATTCTTTTGGGCCACCACCAATTAGCACGCGACCGCCGCCAGCCCCTTCGACCAGCAGATGCAAGCGATTGCCAGTTCCGATCAGCGTGATCTGGGCGTTCGCTGGTGGGCGATCCAGGATCAGCCCAACCACCAACAACAGGAGCAAGGTCAAGAGTCCAGTGAGGATGGCGATCCGAATCCGCCAACCAACTGAGAAATGCGGTGATGGCTGGGCAACCGTCCTGCTGCTACTCATGCGCTGATAGTAGCAATGGTTGCCATGCTGGGCAACCCACAGGCATCCTTAGCGTGCTTTGTAATAGGCGATCGAGATAGTGCTGCCACGCGGTACGAATGCTCCTGGTGGCTGGCTCTGACTAATTACCTGACCATCTTGCATCGTGGGATAGACCTTGAAAAAGGAGGGGTTCTCCGCCTCAATCTGGGCTTTTGTCTGCCCGTTGATATTGACCACAAAGCCCAACTCGACCAACCGTTGCCGCGCAATTTCGACTGGATCACCAAAGAGGTCAGGCACCTGTGCCACATCACCGATACTCACGGTCAGGGTCACCAGGGCGCCGGGTTGAGCAGTATTCCCACCAAGCGGATCCTGATCAATGACGATGCCGGCTGGCACATTGCGTGAGGAGACATCATTACGTGTCGCCACCAATCCCACCGCTTCAAGCTGCTGGGCGGCCTGGTTATACCCCTGTCCTTTGACATCTGGCACGGTCACCGTTTGCGGCCCGCGACTGAGGATAATCGTGATCGTGCCGCCACGCGCAAGCTGGCGACCCGCCGCAGGCTGCTGGCTGACGATCTGACCAGCGGGCCGCTCGCTATATTGCGCCCCTACCTGCTCCACCGTCAGCCCCGCAGCACTGGCAATCGCCCGTGCTTCCGTCAGGGTACGCCCGGTCAGGTCAGGCACTGCCACCAGAATCGGAGTAGTTGTGGCGGTTGGCGCAACAGGTGTCGCGGTAGATGCGGCAGTCGCGGTCGGCTGAGGTGCTGCCGCTGTTGCCGTTGCCCCTACCAGTGCAGTCTGCGTTGGGCGCACAGATGCGCGTGGCGTCGCTACAGTGGGCGCTGGTACGCCTGGAACAGCAGGGCTTGGGCTTGGCGCAATCATATTTGCTGTTGCCGTTGGCGGCGGTGGTACCTCCGTTGGCAGACCAGCAATACTCGTCTGCGTCGGGGTTATCGATTGCGCTCCAAACGGGGACAACATATACCCCACAATCAGCAAGCCCACCAACCCCACCAGCAAGATCGCCCCTAATACCCAGGTAAGCCAGCCGACCCCACCACCAGCGACACCTCGGCTCGGTCGTGCCGCTGGCACGACCGCCGCACTGCGTCGGTTCTGCACCCCTGTTCGTGAATTTGGTTGAACTGCTGGGGCAAGCGGGCCACGCCGATCACGCCAATGCGGCCAGTCGGCTACGGCTGCCGCCATCTCACGAGCGTCGGTAAAGCGGTCGTTGGGGTTCTTTGCCAGCGCCCGTACGGTGATTGCCGCCAGGGGGGCAGGAATTGAATCATTCAACCGCTTGGGGGATAACGGGGCTTCCTGAACGTGCTTCAAGGCTACCCCGACAGTACTATCGCCTGTAAATGGCAGCACCCCCGTTAACATCTCATACAGCATCACGCCCACGGCATAGAGATCGGACAATGGGGTGGCAGGCTCACCACGCGCCTGCTCTGGCGAGATGTAATGAACTGTCCCCATGCCAAAACCAGCATCAGTCAGCGTGGCATCGGCCAGACCTTTAGCAATCCCGAAGTCAGTCACCTTAGCGGTGCCGTCGGGGGTAAGCAGGATATTCTGTGGTTTGATATCGCGGTGGACTAGCCCACGGGCGTGGGCCACGCCCAGCCCGGCCAATACCTGGGTGATGATTGCCACAGTTTCGGCAATCGGCAAGGCCCCACGAGCGCGAATAAGCTCCTTCAGGTTTGGCCCTTCAACAAGCTCCATCACGAAATAATGGCCGATGCCCATCCCGGTTTGCGGATCGCGATCAAACCCAACATCAAAGATATTGATGATATTCGGATGAACCAGCGTGGCAATGGCCTGAGCCTCGCGTTCAAAACGAGCCACAAAGGTACGGTCGGCACTGTACTGTTCGCGGAGGACTTTAATTGCCACCGAGCGGCCCAGGCTTGTATCGAATCCGCGATAGACGATGGCCATACCCCCATCGCCAATCTTGGTGCCAACCCGATACCGCCCGTTGAGTAATCGCTCCATGCACCGCCCCTGTCCAATCGCTAGGTCGTCATCACATCCCACTGCTGATTGGACCGCCAGATTGTGTCAGGGTCTGCATTTTCCCGCCCTGAATGGCGAAAGTGCAGCGACACATTCGTTCTGATTGTACTGATCCGGGGGTAGCCTGTCAAACAAGATTCCTCATTCAGCCGACAAAAACACCACAGCGGGCGACGCATCTTCCCGCTGCGTCGCCCGCCGCTATCGGCAAATGATCTTGACCTTAGGGCTTAGCTGGTTGCAGGGTTGCCACCATCGTCTCGATATCAGCCTGATACTGCGTATCGCCAGGGGGCAACGTCACGGCACTCAACGTACAAAGTGTCGTGCCGCCCTGGTAGAAATAGAGGACACCTTTGATCGGCTGACCGATCAGGCTCCCTGAATAGGTCACCGTTTCCTTCTGTCCGCCAGCTATAGGGGTCTTCTGGCGACCAGTTTCCTGGTAATCGTCGATAAATCCTCCGAACGTATCGACATACAGGCTCACTGCTTCATCAAAGCTCAACCCAGCCATATCCTCACCGCCAATGGTGACAATCGCCAGATTATCAGCAGTCTCATAGTTATCGTCAGTGGAGCCTTTCTGGAAATTCGCGGGGAGCGTCATACTGCACTTCCCGTTCACCGTAGCTACCTGATTACTGCCCCCAGCCGGTGCCGCTGATGGCGCAGCCGATGGGGCGACTGATGGCGCGACAGGCACTGGCGCTGTCGTTGGCGCAACTGGGGGCGCACTCGCTGCGCGAGTAGGCGCTACCGGAGCAGCGCTGCTTCCTGTCCCACCGCTGACGACTTCCAGCGTCTTGGCAGTCTGGTCAATTGCGGTTGCATACTTCTCACCGTCTGGGGGCACAGCAATCGCCACCAGGGTACACAGCACGCTGTTCTTTTGCACAAAGAAGAAGATCCCCTTCGCATCCTGCCCCGAAATGGCCCCACTGAAAGTGACGATCTGCACATCGCCACGCGGTTCCTTCGTCGTCTGGCGGCCAGTCTCGACATAGCCAGTAACGACCGATTGGAACCCCGTAATAAACGCAGCAGTTGCCTGATCAAGCCCTAACCCCGGGGTATCAGTACCAGCCACAATCAGCAATGCCGCATCATCTGCGGTAGCCCAGGTATCTTTGCTGCTATCAGGTTTGAACTCTGGGGCAACGGTCAGGCGGCATTTACCGGTCTCATCAACCACCGAGCCAGCGCCAGCCGCTGATGCTGCCGCAGACGGTGACGCTGCTGCCTTCGTTGCTGCCGCTGTTGGTGACGCTGCCGCTGATGCCGATGGTGCGGGGGCCTTCGTACTGGTGGCTGCGACTGTTGCGGCCACCGTAGCCGCTGGAGCCACCGTATTGGTTGGTGGGGCTGCCGTGGTGGCCGTTGGCGCGGGCACCGTTGCTGTTGGTGTAGTCCCACCGCACGCTGTCAGCAACGCGAGCAACCCCCCAACGAGTAGCAGCTTCGATACTCTCAACATACGTTTCTCCTCCTTAGCACACTGGGCCAATCGTTCGCCCTATTCCTAGATACGCCAGCAACGACAAAATCCTCACGCCTCACAGCAAGTACCATACCAAGCACAACCCTCCTGGCGATCAATCAATAAGAACACCCTGGGTAGGGTGTTCTTATCAACGATGCCGGGAGTGCCAGTATAGCCTGACGATCAGGCATTGGTCCGGCGGCTTCGCCCGTTACCAGTGGTAGCGAGTTCTGGCGCGGGGGTCTTGCTTGCGCCAGCTTCCTCCTGCTGCCGGGCGGCATGGGCAGTTAAGCGTCGATCCAATTCCGCCAGTTCGTCAGGCGTCAGCCGTTCCAGATCATCTTTACCGTGGCAATAATGCCGCGCTGCGGTGATCAACTGCGCTCGACTGAAGCCTAAGCCACTCGCCTTCACCAACAGATCATCGAGGGTTGGGCCAGCAGGTGGCACCAGTGCCAGCGCAGGCACCGGGGCCAGAGTTTCTGGTTCAGTCATCGGCGCTGGTGTATGCACGGGTAAGGTCACACTGGGGTTGTCCGTGAGTCGCGCCAATACTGTGGCAAATGTAGGGTCACGCAGTTCAAGGCCAATCGGAAAGGCGGCGCTATTACTTTTCACCACCCGGAAGATCCGCACCGTATCTAGCCCTTCCAGGCGCAGCGTGGCTTCCATCATGACATCAACGAAATACTCCAACCCCCCGGTAGTTAAGGGTAAGACGCGGCCAAGTTCGTTTTCCTCGCGATCCTCTTTGCCCTTGGCCCCGATCTGGTCAATGATCACTACGCAAGCGCCACTGTCGACACAGAGCCGTCGCAACACTTCTTGCAGCACCATCTGATCAGCGGCGAGTTCATCAGCCGTTGGCTGGGCGGTTGGATCACCCGTGCGCTCGCGCACTGCCAGTAACGTTTCACGATGTTTCCGCCCAAAATACATCGCCCAGGAATCGAGCGCGTAGCACCCATAGCCCTGTTCGCGCCCCTCACCATCGAGCGCCCAATCAATAAACTCTGGCAGTTCGTCAGGATGTTGAATCTCCAGCGCATCAAAGGTCGCGCCATCGCTGCCCGGTAAAAGACGCCCCTTCCGTTCAACGTCAAAATAGCAGAGGCGACCTAAGCCAGCATCAGCCATTGAGGCGGCAAAATGGCTCTTGCCAGTGCCCGCTGCCCCACGTACTGCCAGCACTAAACGCTGCTGTCGTGGCCGCCGCGACAGGGGATTCACTCGTGCACCACCAGATGTTTTCATCGTTCTTCATCGCTCCTTTCATCGCTCCCAGACCAGCACCTGCCCGTTCATCAGCGAGCTACTCTCTCCGTAGCGTACCATAATTAGAACATATTTTCTAGTGATGGGTGGCGAGAAATAGCTCAGCAACGACAGCAAGAAAACGCTTCCAGTCTTTTTCTTGGTTAAAGATGAATCAAAATAGCTGGTTTCAACGTTGGTATGGGAGCAGAGCCGTAGTGCAGGAATAGATGAGCATCACAAATGCGTCAAGGAGTGTCAGCGATGACGGGCTAAACAGCCATGCAACAAGCCTATTTTCACCGAAACACTGGGAGAGTAGAGTGGTCAACATTGAAAGGAACGTAGTCGATGGGCCAATGGCGATCAAAACCGAAAAGACCCCGTAGCATCATCGTCCAACAAACTCTCGCGTTATTGGGGGTCATGCTCCTGTTGGCAAGCTGCTCATTGACCAATACCCCCGCCCCAACGCCAACGACAGTGAACACGACTGTGCCAGGTGGCCCTAACCAACCAGTGGTCAGTGGCACAGCGATCGCCGTGCCAACGATTGGGACTGGTGCCCCGGTGAGCGGCACACCAGGAAGTGTTACCTTACCGCCAAACCTACCGATTGCCACGGGCGACCAGACAAAGATCGACTCGAAGCTGCTCGATATTGCGGTGATTTATCAGCAACAAGGGCGCGGAGCTGCTGAACAGGCGGCGCGTGATTATGGCCTGCTCAATTCCGCTAACGAAGTGCTGCTGACCCTCGTTCTCGCGGATAACAATACTGCGCCAGTCGAAGCGAAGATCACCGAACTGGGTGGGCGTGTTACGGCCACCTACGACAATGAAATTGAGATGGCGATCTCGCTTGAGGCGATCTCCGTCGCCGCGCAGAATAATCCTGTCGCGCAGCTTGCGGCGTTCAGTTCGGTGCAGCAGATCAAGATTACCCGCCGTCCAGCGTTACAAACAACCCGCTACACCCCCGGTATGAGTGTCGACATCCTCAAGGCGCAGATGGCTCCAGTAGTGAGTGAAGGGGTGAAAGTAATCGGAGCCGACCAGTGGCACGCCGCAGGAATTACAGGCAAGGGCGTGAAGGTCGGAATTATCGACCTTGGCTTTGCTGGCTACGAGCAGTTGCAGGGCCAGGAATTACCCACCAATATCAAAGTACAGGCCTTCAATTCCACCAAAGATATAACTGGCGGGGGCGAGGTGCATGGCACAGCCTGCGCCGAGATTATCCATGCCGTTGCGCCAGATGCCGAACTGTTCCTTGCCACCATTGAAGGAAGTGCGAGTGTTGGGCAGGCCACCGATTGGATGATCGCACAAGGGGTGCAAATCATCTCCGCGTCCTTTGGCGCAGTTGGCACCACCCGTGGTGATGGCACCGGCACCAGCGCGAGCGTTGTCGACAAAGCCCGCGCGAAAGGCGTCCTGTTCGTCGTCTCCGCTGGTAACTCTGGTGACGAACACTATGCTGGCACCTTGACCGATAGCGACAACAATGGCTGGCATGAGTTTGCTCCTGGCAAAGAGTTTATGAAGATCAGCGTGGGTAGCGCATTAGATGTGCGTATGCGCTGGGATGCCTGGACTGGCGACCCAGTCAACCTCGACCTCTACCTCTACTCCGCCGATGGCAGTCAGTATCTTGACTCATCACGCAACGTACAAAATGGGAAGGTTGTGCCAGTTGAAACAATGATCTTCCCGCTCGACCGCAAGAATCAGCGGCAGGTGTACCAACTGCGGGTACGGATTGTTGGCACCGCCCGGCCCGTGAAGCTAGAGATCTTCGCAGCGAACAGCGAAGCGCAGCTTCTCACTCCGGTTGGCAGTCTGGCAACCCCTGCCGACGCAAAGGGGGCGTTCACCGTTGGCGCAACAAACTACAAGAATACAGAGTTAGAGGAGTTCAGCAGTCAGGGGCCAACCGCCGACGACCGCGTGAAACCTGATATTACCGCGCCCGACCGCGTCACCACGGCCTCGTACCAGAAGGAGAATCCACGCGATCCTTCCTTCCCTGGTACATCTGCGTCGGCACCACACGTGACGGGGGCATCAGCGCTAGTGCTGAGTAGTATGGGTGGCAATGCGACTCCTGATCAGATTCAACAATTCCTGGTCAGCCGTGCCCAGGATATCCAAGACCCTGGCGTTGATCCACAATCCGGGGCTGGCGATCTGCGGTTGGGGACACCAGGGGCACAGGCCGGCACAGTGCCAAGTAGTTCACCGCGTGCCTCAGGCGCGCCATCGGCCCGGCCTTCCACCCGGCCCTCTGCGCAGCCTTCTGTCCGACCATCGGCGCGACCTTCCGCCGCACCCAGTGCCGCACCTGGCGGGGCGACCCTGGCCGTCAACCCTGGCACTGGCCCCGCGGGGACAAAGTTTAACATTACTGGCAAAGGCTTCCCTGTTGGGTCCAAACCAACGGCGATCATCACCAACAACGCTGGTGATCCGATTGTCAAAGGCGCGGTAACCGTGCGGAGTGACGGCAGTATCAATGCCAACTACGATTCCACTGGCGATGATGACGGCGTGTATACCGTCACAATTGTCGATAATAGCGGCGCGGTGCTTGCCACCACCACCTATACCGTGGGGGCTGGCGGCGCGGCCCCACCATCAGCGCGACCAAGCGCTGCGCCATCGGCCAGAGCCAGCGCCGCACCTTCGGCCCGACCAAGCACGGCACCAAGCGCAGCACCGCGCCCCAGCACTGGCGAACCGGTGCTGGCAGTCAGCCCCAACAACGCGCCAGCAGGAACACGTTTCGGAATCTCTGGCGCAGGCTTTACGCCCACCACCCAATTCCTTGTTGGGGTCTTCGATGAGCCGGGCGAGGTCGTTGCCAGTGGCCGCGTGACGAGTTCCGGCAGCGGCACCTTGCAGATCACCCTTGATTCATCACGCTATCCGCCAGGGGAATACACAATCGCTGTCTTCAATAACGATGGGACAGATATCCTGGCTGTAGCGGTCTTCGCCGTCCGCTAACGAGGCACAACAACTCGGATCGGCTGAGCGCGTGGAATAAACCTCCACGCGCTCTGTTGCGTATTTACGGTATTATCTCTCTATGAAAGAACAAAACTTGGTAACAACAGCAGCGCCAGCCAAAAAGCCCCGTAAACGGACTGCCCGCGAGTTACGGATTTTGGAAGCCGTCACTGCGGCCCTCAGTGGTGCCACTGACACTCGTGCCGCGCTGCAGCGGACCCTGGAACTGGTCACCACGCTCCTGGATCTCCGCACTGGCTGGGTCTGGTTATTGGATCGCGAGACTGGGCAGTATTACAACGCGGCTGCCCTGCATCTACCACCGTATCTGCGTGAACCAGTACGGATGACTGGCGAGTCATGCTGGTGCCTCGAAGCATTTGCCAATGGGAAACTCACCGCCCAGAATATCGACTTGGTGGAATGCTCGCGACTGCGAACGGCGGTACGTGAGCGCACGCCTGAACTGACCGAGGGCCTGGTACACCACGCGACGATTCCCCTCAATTTTGGGCGCACCCCGCTCGGCCTGATGAATGTTGCCGCACCGTCGTGGCGCAAACTCACAACTGAAGAATTACGGCTACTAGCCACGATTGCGCGCCAACTGGGGATCGCCCTTGAACGTGCGCAACTGGCAATTGATGGTTGTCGCCTGGCCCGTGTTGAGGAACGTACCCGCATCGCCCGTGAGATTCACGATACCCTTGCCCAGGGGCTGACCGCCATTGCCCTCGACCTGGAAGGTGGTTTGCACCATCTGAATGATGACCCAGAACGCGCCCGCACCCGCCTAACCCGCGCCCTTAGTACCGTACGGGCAAGCCTGGAAGAAGCCCGCCGCTCGGTTCACGACCTACGCACCTTACCGCTCGTAGGTACCCCATTGCCCGAAGCCCTGGCCGCCCTTGGCCGTGCATTTACCTCCGAACATGGCGTAGTCGTCGCCGTACAGGCAGTAGGGGGCGAGACGATGCTACTCCCAATCCGCATTGAAGCTGAACTCTATCGAATCGCCCAGGAAGCCCTCACCAATGTGCGCCGCCACGCTGCTGCCACCGCTGTGACGATCACCTTACGGGTCAATACGCAAGGGATCAGTTGTACCATCCATGATAATGGCGTGGGCTTTCTCGTCAGCAATACCCGCCGCGACCAACCAGTAACGCAGTTTGGGCTAACGGGGATGCGCGAACGAACCAAACTTCTCGGCGGACAATTACGCGTGAGCAGCAAACCGGGCCACGGCACCACCATTCGGGCATTCGTGCCATTACCAACAGATACACCACTCCCACATCAGGAAAGGGGCCAGCGATGATCTCTATCCTCGTCGTTGACGACCATCCGATTGTACGGCAAGGGGTGGTCGGGGCCCTGGAAGATGAAGCTGACTTTACCATTGTTGGGGCAGTTGCTTCGGCGGAAGATGCGTTAGTTTGCGTCAAGCAAACCCAGCCCAATGTGATCTTACTCGACCTTGAACTCCCTGGGCAGAACGGCATAGCCAGTTTGCCACACCTGTTAAAGGCCAGTCCTACCAGCCAGGTGATCGTCTTCACCGCCTACGAAACCGACGAACGTGTCTTTGGCGCTATTCGCGCTGGGGCCAAAGGGTATCTTCTGAAAGGCGCACCAATCGAAGAAATCTCCCGCGCTATTCGCGCTGTCAACGCTGGCGGCTCCCATTTAGAGCCCCGCGTTGCCGCCCGCGTCCTCGCCGAACTCAACACCCCACGGCGAGCCAGTGATGCGCTGACCGATCGCGAGCATGAGGTGTTGCAACTGGTAGCAGCGGGCCTAGCCAACAAAGAGATTGGCCGAGCCTTGACGATCTCTGAACGAACTGCCCGCTTCCATGTCACCTCAATTCTCAATAAACTCGGGGCCAGCACTCGCGCCCAGGCCGTGGCGATCGCGGGACAGCGCGGCCTACTATCTTCTGAGAAAATGCCCTAACCATATGATGTGCCTAACTCTATGATGGAATAGCAGCAGGAAAAGGAGTGCGCTTGATGAACGAAGACAAGGTGATCGTCTCAGTCGCCCTCACTGGCAGTGCGGGGACAAAGGAACAAAACCCGGCATTGCCAATCACCCCAGAGGAGATTGCGGCTGATGCGATTCGCTGTTGGAACCTCGGCGCAGCAATCGCCCACATTCACGTTCGCGACAGCACTGGTCGGGTGAGTGCCGACCCCGCCCTCTTTGAGGCCGTACGCACGAACATTCGCACGCAGGCTCCTGACTGTGATGTCATCATCAATATGACCACTGGCGGTGGCGCTGGCAGCGTCACTGACGAAGCCCGCCGAGGGGCGGTCAAACTGCGCCCGGAGATCGTCTCGTTCGATGCAGGCTCAGTGAATTTCAATGCAGGTGTCTTCATCAACTCGCCGCAATTTCTCAATGCACTGGCAGAGGAAACCGCAGAATATCAGGTCAAGCCAGAGATTGAATGTTTTGAGAGTGGGATGATCTTGAATGCCCAACCCTACATCGATTCTGGCGCATTCTCACCACCATACTGGTTCCAGTTTGTTCTGGGGCTGCGGGGTGGCGCGCCCGCAACGGTGAAACAACTGCTGCATATGACCGAACAACTCCCGCCGCAATCACTCTGGTCGGTCTGCGCCATTGGCCGTGGGCAACTACCAATGAATGTGGCGGCGTTAGTGATGGGCGGACACGTCCGCACGGGACTAGAAGATAATCACTACCTGCGGCGTGGGGTAAAGGCCAGCAACCCTGAATTAGTCGAGCGCATCGTGCGCCTTGGGCGCGATGTGGGCCGCGAACCAGCGACCCCCACCGAGACACGGGCAGCTCTGGGATTAGCGCAACGCACTGCCAACGCTTGATTCTGTTTCTCCAAAGTCAAGGTGAGATCGTGATGCGGGATAAGGCAAGGATAGGCAGTCTTTGCCTTATCCCTGAAATAGGATTACTTACGGTACTCACAGTTTCATTGCCTCATGCTACACTAGCTGGAAATATCCTTGTGTATTCACCACCTAATGCATAGGTCGGGTATGGCTGCCTCCCATTTTGATGCAATGCTCCAGCAACTCCTTGCGCTACCCCAAGAATCAGAATGGGTAGAGTTTAAGGAGAATATGGCTGCTCCACAGGAAATCGGTGAATATATCTCAGCACTCGCTAATGCTGCCACGTTACAAGGCAAACCTTACGGTTATCTTGTTTGGGGCATCACCAACACTGATTATCGAGTGGTTGGTACAGGCTTCAAACCACGGCGAGCGAAGAAAGGGAATGAAGAGCTAGAACCTTGGTTGAGGCGGCTACTCTCTCCAAGCATTTCCTTTACCTTTCATGAGTTCATTTATCAAGAAAAACCTATCGTATTACTTGAAATCCCAGCATCAACATATCAGCCAGTACGCTTTAGTGGCGAAGAGTATTGCCGTATTGGTTCAGCCAAAAAGAAACTTCGTGACTATCCCGAGACAGAGCGGCAATTGTGGGCAGCATTTCGTCATCAGTCGTTTGAAGAAGGTGTTGCATTAGCTCAACTTGCTTCTGACGAGATTCTTGACCTCATTGACTATCCATCAACATTTAAGCTACTTGGTCATCGCTTGCCAGACAACCGCAAGGATATTCTCACACGCCTAGCACAAGAACATATTATTATTGCCCGAGATAGTGATCACTTTGATATTACCAATCTTGGGGCTATTCTTTTTAGTCAAAATTTAACGCAATTTCCAACGCTCGGAAGAAAGGCAATCCGCACAATATTCTATGCTGGGACAAATCGAACTCAAACGATTCGAGAACAGCTAGGTGTGCGGGGCTACGCTGTTGAATTTGCAGGGCGAATGAGCTATATCATGACCAAATGCCACGAAATGAATATATTGGCCAGGCATTACGGCAGGAAACATCGATTTATCCGTCACTTGCCATTCGTGAGTTGATCGCCAATGCTCTCATCCATCAGGATTTTTCGCTTACTGGAACGGGAGCGATGATCGAAGTTTTTACTGATCGTATCGAAATTACTAATCCTGGTATCCCGCTAATTAATACACTGCGTTTTATTGATGAACCTCCACGCTCAAGGAATGAAACATTAGCAAAAATGATGCGGCGTCTGAATATTTGCGAGGAGCGCGGTAGCGGTATTGATAAAGTTATCGCCGAAGTCGAATTATTTCAGCTTCCTGCCCCAGACTTTCAGGTAACGACCAATCATACGCGGGTTACCCTCTACGCACCTAAGAAATTTGCTGAAATGAGTCAGGCAGATCGTGTACGAGCCTGCTATCAACACGCCTGTCTATGCTGGGTCACAAATATCCCAACGACTAATTCTTCCCTGCGGCAGCGCTTCGGCGTGGCCGAACAAAATGCAGCGATCGCCTCACGGATCATTGCTGATACTATCAAGGCGAATTTAATCAAACCTGCTGATCCTGATAACAAGTCCAGAAAACATGCACGCTATGTGCCATTCTGGATCAGTTGATC
The DNA here is from genome assembly GCA_039810045.1 of Chloroflexia bacterium. Classification (GTDB taxonomy): domain Bacteria; phylum Chloroflexota; class Chloroflexia; order Thermomicrobiales; family CADCWN01; genus CADCWN01. Next base: position 4,171 of record JBDHWF010000077.1, on the reverse strand, counting down.
TATTTGCTGGTTATTTGATCCAACTTGCTAGATTAACATAAATTGGGCTAAATAGGGCATACGTACGGGGAATCCTTATTTGATGGCTATTTGATCGTGCCAGTCTTAGCCTATCCCAAGCATCCCGAGCGCGCTTGACAATGCTGATGAGGGCCGCTACTATCGCCAGAACAACTGCATAGCCGAGATGCTTATCGAGAGCGGTGGAGGGATACGGCCCTTTGAAGCCCGGCAACCGGCGATCTCCCAAGAATGGCCAGATCGTGCTTGGTGCCAAATCCGGCGACCGTATGGCTGATTGAGAACCCCTACCAGGGGGCGTCAGGATCGCCATTCGGCTCGCAAGATAAGCGGTGGTTGGATTGTACCCGCCACCCACTTCTTTTCCACCGCCTCTGCAATCGCAGAGGTTTTTTGTTTACCAGAAGCACAAGCCTTTGCCCGAGCCAGAGCGAGGAAGACCGATGGACCAGGGAACAAAACAACGAACCGTAGCCCGACCGATTACTGCTGGCACTGGCGCCGGGGTCGGGGTGGTGCAAGCGAAAACGATGCACTTCACTTTTCCCGATCACGCCCCATTCCGCCTGACTTTGGAAGGCTCATTGCCTGCCTTTGACCTTGTCTACGAAACCTATGGAGAACTAAATGCCGCTCGCGACAACGCCATTCTGCTGATCCATGCCCTCACTGGCGACGCCCACGCGGCGGGGTGGCACAGCCCCACCGCCCGCAAGCCAGGGTGGTGGGACCCGATGATCGGCCCTGGCCGCCCGCTCGACACAAACAAATATTTCGTCGTCTGCATCAACGCGCTCGGCGGCTGCGCTGGAAGCACTGGCCCCACCAGCAAAAACCCCGACACCAACCAGCGCTGGGGTAAAGCGTTCCCGTTGATCACCGTGGCCGACCTGGTACGCACCCAACGATTACTGATCGACCGCTTGGGGATTCTGCGCCTCGCCGCCGTGATCGGTGGTTCGCTCGGCGGGATGCAGGCGCTGGAATGGGCGGTGCGCTACCCTGTGCTACTGCGCAGCGTGGCGATTATTGCGGCGGCAGGCCGCCTCGATTCACAAGGGATCGCCCTGAATGAAGTAGGCCGCCGTGCCATCATGCTCGACCCGCGCTGGAACGATGGAGACTATGCCCCAGGCGAAGGGCCAGACGAAGGACTCGCCGTTGCCCGCATGGTTGGCACAGTGACCTATCACAGCAAAGAGTCGATGGCAATGCGCTTTGGCCGGCGGCCCGCTCGTGGCCCAATCAGCCGCCCAACCCTCGGTGGCGCATTTGATGTAGAGGGCTATCTCCACCATCATGGTGATGCCCTGGTTGCCCGCTTTGATGCTCATAGTTATTTGCGCCAAACGCGAGCGATGGATCTGTATGATGTCGCAGAAGGAAGGGGCGCTGAAAGCTGGGCACTCAGCGCAGTGAAAGCCAGAGTGCTGACCATCGGGATTCGCAGCGATTGGCTCTTTACCCCCCAGCACGTTCGCGACCTCAATGAGTCATTGCAGGCGGCGGGGGCAGATTCGACCTATCGGGAACTCGATTCACCGCATGGTCATGATGCCTTTCTCAAAGAATGGGCGATGCTCGACCCCTTACTTCGGCAACTGTTGCATTCGTAGAGGAGAGGAAGGACACAAGCACGATGAGCAAACGCCAGATGCAGACCGCTGCCGTTCACGCTGGAGAACGAATCAAGCGGAATGACTTTCAGACCACATCCACGCCAATCTACAATACTGCCACCTTCCTCTACGACACTGCTGAAGCACTCGATAGCGCATTCGAGACTGACCCCAGCTTTGTCTACGCCCGTCATGGTAATCCCACGATTGCCGCGCTGGAAACAGCCCTTGCCACCCTGGAAGGCGGCGAAGGGACGGTCGCCTACGCCTGCGCTTCGGGAATGGCCGCGCTCCACGCCGCATTACTCGCTACGGGAGTTGCCCCGGGTGAGCGGATTGTCGCCAGTCGCGATCTCTATGGCACGACTGCGGCATTACTGAAGAACCTCTTTCTAGGACAGGGCTATGACGTGCGCTTTGTCGATCTCAGCGATCACACCGCAGTAGAACAGGCGCTGAGTGGCGGGGACGCCCAGGTTTTGCTAGCAGAGACGGTATCAAATCCCTTACTGCGCGTCGCTGACCTGCCCGCGTTGGCACACCTGACGCATCAATACCACGCCCAACTGATCGTCGACGCCACCTTTACCCCGCCAACAATCTTGCATCCACTGGCGCTCGGAGCCGATTTTGTCATCCACTCCACAACCAAGTACCTCAATGGGCATGGTGATGTCCTGGGCGGAGCAATCCTCAGTGGCCCACAGCACAACGCCTCGCTCCGGGCCGTCACCCGCCTGGTTGGCGGGGCCGCTGGCCCGCAGGAAGCCTGGCTCACGTTGCGTGGACTAAAGACCTTACCGCTCCGTTTCGAACGGCAATGCGCCAATGCCACGCGCCTGGCCGCCTGGTTGGTTGCGCAACCACAAATCGAAACCGTTCATTTCCCCGGACTCGAACAACACCCCGACCACGCCCTCGCCAAACAACTCTTCAGCGCAACGGGCACTGCCGAGACACCATATGGGGCAATGCTTTCGTTTGCGATCCGCGATGCCAGCCGCGCGCAGGTCTTTCGCTTCCTCGACCGCCTGACCCTTTGTCTGCCAGCGACCAGCCTGGGCGATGTCTACACCCTGGTTGCGTACCCCGCGATGGCTTCACACCGCGAACTGACTGCCCGTGAACGCGCCCAGATAGGGATTGGTGACAACCTGTTGCGACTCTCGGTGGGCATCGAAGATATTGACGATATCAGCGCTGATATCGGGCAGGCGCTTGACGCGCTCTAAGGGCAGGCACAGCGATCATTGCCCTTGCGTCATCGTGTCATAGGCGATCTGGTAATGCTCAACGTGTTCATCGAAGTCAGCCAATAAGGCTTTGGCTTCTGGCTGCACTACTGCGCGATCAATCTGCTCACCAGAATATTCTTTGATCGCGGCAACAGAATCCCAAAAGGTAACGGCCTGAAACTCAATCTGCCCCGCCCGATCTCCAGTCAACTCGCGCCGCAGCAGATAGGCCCCACGGTGACCGTCAATAGCTTTCAGACGATGAAAGATCGTGTTGATCAAGTATGCCTGATATGCCTCTGCCTGGGCCACCATTGCTCGACAACGCCACGTTCGCACAATCATCGCAACCTTCCTTTCTACAGCAGGTATCATGGCGTCATCATACCCGCAATCAGTTCAGCAGAATTGACGGCAGACGCAGAGCAGAGTAGCCTCCACGTATGGCAGTTGTATGAGAAGAACGAGAGGCGAAGATGGCAGCAACAGTCACTGGCAAAGGATTGATCGAACAGATTACGCAGCAAACGATTCCCGCAGGTGCGGTGGGGGTCTGGTGGTTGGGCCAAGCCAGTCTGGTGCTGAAAACTGCGCAGCACACGATCTATGTTGATCCTTATCTCCAGGTGGCTGAACGGCGGATCGTACCACCAGCGTTCCCACCAGATGCCGTCACCAACGCCGATATCGTGCTACTGACCCATGACCATATCGACCACATCGATCCCAGCGCCTTACCCGGAATAGCAATGGCATCACCAGCAGCCCGTTTTGTGACACCCCGGCCCACAGTAGACCGCGTAGCCGAGTTGATCGACGATGAGGCCCGCATTGTACCCGCAGTGGCTGATGAGCCATTGCAGGTGAACGGCGTAGAAATCATCCCGATCCCTGCGAAGCACGAGGAATTCGACGAAGACCCTACCCTGGGCTACCCCTATCTTGGCTACCTGCTGCGCTTCCCAGGCCTGACGATTTATAACTCCGGCGATACGATTCCTTACCCTGGTCTGGTCGAACGCTTGCAACAATATTCGATCGATCTGGCGTTTATCCCGATCAATGGCCGCGACTACTTCCGCACTAGTACGGGAATCCTCGGCAATTGCGACTACCGCGAGGCCGCAGAATTAGCCCTGGCAATCGGCGTTGACACTGTGGTGCCAGTCCATTACGGAATGTTCGCCGGAAACACGGTGCCACCTGGCTACTTCGCCACCTATCTGGCCGAACGCGCCCCCCAGATCGCGGCACATTTCATGGCCCGCTATGGTGGCTTCATCTATCAGCCAATGC
>JBDHWF010000076.1:0-20444 GCA_039810045.1 Chloroflexia bacterium | reverse complement strand
GCCACCATGCTACGTGGTGGTGCCTACAAGCCCCGCACCTCACCGTATGAGTTCCGGGGGATGGGCGAACGCGGTTTAGAGATTATGGCCCAGGCGCGGGAAAAGACGGGGTTGCCATTCATCACCGAAGTCATGACCCCTGCCGATGTGCCCCTGGTAGCACAATACACTGACGTTTTGCAGATTGGCGCACGCAACGCCCAGAATTATCTCTTGCTTGAAGCCGCTGGCGCAGCTGGCAAACCAGTGATGCTGAAGCGCGGAATGTCGATGCTCTTTGAAGAATGGCTCCTCGCCGCTGAATATATTATGGCGAGCGGTCAACCAAACGTGATTCTCTGCGAACGCGGCATCCGCACCTTCGAGACCGCCACCCGCAACACCCTCGACCTCAGCATGGTGCCGCTGGTCAAGAAGATGAGCCATCTCCCCATTGTGATTGACCCCAGCCACGGCACGGGCAAGGCCGATCTGGTGCCAGCAATGGCGCTGGCCGCTGTCGCTGCTGGGGCTGATGCGTTGATGATTGAGATGCACCCCAACCCAGACAAAGCGCTGTCTGATGGGGCGCAATCACTCAACCCAGAGCAGTTCGCTGAACTAATGCCACAGTTGGCGCGGATCGCCGAGGCCGTTGGCCGCCGCTTATCCAGCGTAGCAACGGCAGTCGCCGCCGACTGAGCAGATCAGCCCGACTGAGAGTCAGCAATGCAGTTTGCGCCGTTCGATGCCGCCACCGGACAAGCGGCGATCTACCTTGATCACGCCGCGACGACTCCTGTCTCGCCGACCGTGCTTGAAGCGATGTTGCCCTACTGGCAACAGCTATGGGGCAACCCTTCCTCGCTCTACAACGCGGGGAGACAAGCTCGCACCGCGATTGATCAGGCGAGAACCGCCGTCGCCCAGGTACTCGGCTGTGCGGCCAACGAAATCGTCTTTACCAGTGGCGGCACCGAAAGCGATAATCTCGCGCTCAAAGGCGTGGTCGCCGCTGCCCAGGCCCAGGGGCGTGCCACGCACATCATCACCACGCAGATTGAACACCACGCCATCCTGCATACTGCCGACTATCTTGAACAATTCGGGACTGCGGTCACCCGCCTGCCAGTGGACGCCGCCGGATTCGTTGATCCAGCGGCAGTAGCAGCGGCGATTCGCCCAGAAACCTGCCTGATCTCGATCATCTACGCCAATAATGAGATTGGTACGATTCAACCCCTGGCGGAGATTGCTGCAATCGCCCGCCACCACAACATCCCCTTTCACACCGACGCAGTACAGGCGGGCGGCAGCCTGCCACTCAACGTCGATCAGTTGGGCGTTGACCTCCTCTCGCTAGCAGCCCACAAGTTTTACGGCCCCAAAGGAATCGGCTGTCTCTACATCCGCACTGGCACCCCCATCCTCTATCAGCAGCAAGGAGGCCCGCAGGAAGGCGACCGTCGCGGCGGCACCGAGAATGTGGCGGGCATTGTCGGATTTGCGACGGCACTAGTGGAAGCCGAACAGCACCGCGCGACCGATCATGATCACTGTAAACTTCTGCGGGATCGCCTGATCACGGGGATCATGGAAGCGATTCCTGATTGTCGCCTGAACGGGCCAATCACTGAGCAGCGCCTCGCCAACAACGTCAACGTTGCCTTCGCTGGCGTTGATGGCGAAAGTCTGATCATCGCGCTCGACCTCGCGGGAGTCGCCGCATCCAGCGGCTCTGCCTGCACTACTGGCGCAACTGAGCCAAGCCACGTGCTCCGCGCGATTGGCGTGCCAGAGGCACAGATCAGCGGTAGCCTGCGGCTCACTGTTGGCCGTGGTACGACCAACAACGACATTGAGCAGGTCGTGCGCCTGCTCCCGGAGATCATCGCGCAACTTCGCGCAAACTCATGGTAAAGTGCAAGTCGCACGGAACCCACGACAAATAAGAAGGAGCCGCCCAAAATGGTCGATACCTTTCGCAGCAACCTGATCGGTCAAGAACTCCGCGCCGTTGATACCCCCGCCCTGGTAATCGACCTGCCAGCAATGGAGCAGAACCTCCAAACAATGGCTGATTTCTTCGCGGATAAACCAGCGAAATTGCGCCCACACGCCAAGACGCATAAAAGCCCGGTCATTGCGCATAAGCAACTGGCCCTTGGCGCGGTGGGGATTACCTGTGCCAAACTTGGTGAAGCCGAAGTGCTGATTGAGGCCGGGGTGCCAGATGTCTTAGTCGCCAACCAGATCGTTGGGCCGTTGAAGATCGCCCGACTGATGGGGCTGCTGCATCACGGTCGCGTGACCATTGCCGTCGACAACGAAGATAACCTGCGCGATCTCGCCCGCGCCGCCAGCGAACGCGGCGTGACCCTGGAGGTATTGGTCGAGGTCAATACCGGGATGGATCGCTGTGGTGTTGAGCCGGGCGAGGGCGCAGTCACCTTAGCCAAAATCGCCGCCGATCTTCCTGGCATCCGCTTCCGGGGAATACAGGCGTACGAAGGCCACCTGGTCAACATTGCCACAGAGCAAGATCGCGCCGCCGCTGTGCAGTCGGCGATGGCCCCGATTATCGAGACGCGCGGCAAGATTGAAACTGCGGGCATCCCGGTCGAAATCGTCTCTGGCGGTGGCACTGGCACCTTTGCGATGACGGGTACTATCGACGGCTTTGACGAGATTCAAGCTGGCTCTTATGTCTTCATGGATACGAAATACAGCGAAGTTGCTGGAATTGGTAGCCGTTTCCAGCCCGCCCTCACCGTCCTCGCCACCATCATTAGCCGCCCTACTGCGGATCGGGCCGTCCTCGACATTGGCCGCAAAACGTTGGGGGTCGATCACGGCACGCCCAAGCTGCTGGGCCATGAGCAAGATGCTACCTTTGTCTCTTTCTCCGAAGAACATACGAAGCTGACACTCAGCGGAGCAGCCCGCGACTTACGCCCTGGTGACCAGGTGCGCGTCATTCCCGGCCACGGTTGCACCACGGTCAATCTCTACGACCGCTACGTTGGTGAGCGGGATGGGATTGTAGAAGCGATCTGGCCGATTGCGGGGCGGGGACGCTCGCAATAATTGCCAGAGCAAGGAAAAACAGGAGTAGTGTAGTGGCGGTACGGGCGTGGTTGGCGAATTTCATCCTGCGTAATCCAGCAAAACGCCGTACCCTTTCACAGCAGTTAGCCGCCCTCACAACAGCTGACAAGCAAATGCAGCACCGCCTCGCCAAAGCTGCCGCCAACGAAGGGAACAAGGAGGTGGTGCGGCACATCATCGGTATCGAACGCTGGGGTCAACGCCGCCTTCGCACCTTTTTGGGTGACCCGCCTGGAAATGATGAATATGATCCCTACCGTCCGCATACCGACCTCGATTGGCTCGCACTTTGCGCGGAGTTGCACCAGACTCGCCAGCAAACTATCGCACTGGGGCAACAAATCAGAGAGCGGCATATTGGCGACGAAGTGGTGGTCAACCACAACAACTCTGGCCCAATGACCGCCCGCGAGTGGCTCTATTACCTTGGGTATCATGGCCGTTTGGAAATGCTGAGAATTCGCTACTGATTACAGGGTGGTGTGCTAGCACCTGGCCTGTCTTGCTGATTCCGAATCTGCCTGCCACCAACTTTCACAAGGAGACAAGCAATGCCTGCAATCAAGAATTTTCTCATCGATCTGGTCTGGCGTCGCCCAGCGCAGCGGCGATCATTATCAGATTGGGTAGTAGCGTTAGCCAAGGGTGGCGAACAGTTGCAGCAGAAGCTCGACCACGCCGCCGATACTCCGAAAAACCGCGAGCAGCTACGTCATATCATCACGATTGAACGCTGGGGCCAACGCCGTCTACAAACATTTCTGGGCGAGCCAGCTACCACCGACGAATCAGACGACTATCAACCATCTGCCGATCAAGGCTGGGCAGCGCTGCGCGAAATGATGCGGGAAACGCGGCGAGAGACGATCGCCCTGGGGCAGCGGATTGTTGATATTGGGCTGACCGATACTGTCACCGTTGATCATAATCAGTTTGGACCATTGTCCGCCCGCGCCTGGCTCCGCTACCTCGCCCTCCATGCGCGTACCGAGAGTTGGCGCATCCGCTAAAGGCCAACGAGTAGCCAACCAAGCAGGAGTACCACTGCTCAACAATATCATCAGAACACTCTTAATTCTTCGCGTACGTACGCGAAAAGGCTACCGTTGCCAAAATGGAAATACGCGCAAATGTGCTATACTTAGCAGTGCGGTTCTGCTCGTGCTGTGGGCATGATCTGCACTGAACAGGCGGCAAAAACGCGGGAGGAAAATGTGCCAGAGTTCAAAGTTGTCTCACCGTTCGAGCCGACTGGTGATCAACCAAAAGCGATCATTGAGCTTGCAGATGGGCTTAACAGCGGGCTAAAACACCAGACCTTGCTGGGGGTGACTGGTTCCGGCAAAACGTACACGATGTCAAAAGTTATCGAGCAAGTCCAACGCCCAACCCTGATCCTGGCGCACAATAAAACACTCGCCGCTCAACTCTATGCCGAGTTCAAGGAGTTCTTCCCGCATAACGCCGTTGAGTATTTCGTTTCGTACTATGATTACTATCAGCCAGAAGCCTATGTCGCGCGCTCAGATACCTATATCGAGAAAGAATCTGAGGTCAACGAGGAGATCGACCGCCTGCGGCACGCGGCAACCCGATCGCTCCTGACTCGCCGCGATACGATTATCGTGGCCTCAGTGTCCTGCATCTATGGGATTGGCTCACCCGAAGAATATGGCAAGACGATTGTCTCGCTGAAACGGGGCGAAGTTGTCCGGCGCGACAAAGTGTTGCGCCACCTGATCGACATTCAGTATGAGCGGAACGATATTGACTTTTCCCGTGGCACCTTCCGGGTGCGCGGCGATACGCTCGAAATCTTCCCGGCCTATGAGCAAGTGGCCCTACGAATCTCGTTCTTTGGCGACGAAATCGAGCGAATTGTCGAGGTTGACCCACTGACTGGCGAAGTGCTGGTCGAACGCACGCAAACCGACATCTACCCCGCCAAGCACTTCGTTACCACGGAGGAAAAACTCCGTGAGGCGATTAAAGATATTGAGGCGGAACTGGCAGGCCGCCTCAAGGAGCTTGAAGCGGAAGGGAAAGTCCTGGAAGCCGCCCGCCTGAAGCAGCGCACGATCTATGATCTGGAGATGCTGCAACAGGTTGGCTACTGTTCTGGCGTCGAGAACTACTCACGGCACCTGGCCCGACGTGGGGCGGGCGATCAGCCGTGGACGTTGCTCGATTATTTTCCTGACGATTACCTGATCATGGTCGATGAGTCGCATATCTCGCTGCCACAAGTGCGAGGGATGTATGGTGGCGACCGTAGCCGCAAAGAAATTCTCGTCGACTACGGCTTCCGCTTGCCTTCCGCGTTAGATAATCGCCCCCTCACCTTCGATGAGTTCATGCGCCACATTCGGCAGGCAGTCTATGTCTCCGCGACACCTGGCCCGTTTGAATATGCCAACAGTGAACGCGTAGTTGAGCAAGTCATCCGCCCAACGGGCTTGCTCGACCCAGAGATCAGTGTGCGCCCCACCAAGGGCCAGATCGACGATCTCTTAGGCGAAACCCAGGCCCGGATCAAGAAGGGTCAACGCGTCTTGATGACCACTCTGACGAAACGGATGGCCGAAGACCTGACTGACTACCTCAAAGAGGCGGGAATTCGTACCCAATACCTTCATCACGATATTGAAACGCTAGAGCGGGTCGAGATTCTGCGTGATCTCCGCTTTGGTGTCTATGATGTAGTGGTGGGGATCAACCTGCTGCGCGAAGGGCTTGACCTACCCGAAGTCTCGCTTGTCGTTATCCTTGATGCCGACAAAGAAGGCTTCCTGCGTTCTGAAGGGGCGTTGATTCAGACGATTGGCCGCGCTGCCCGCCATGTTGAGGGCCAGGTCATCATGTATGCCGATGTTATGACTGGCTCAATGGATCGGGCGATCACCGAAACGTATCGGCGGCGGGCGATCCAGGATGAATATAACAAGGAACATGGGATTACCCCACGCGGGGTGAGCAAAGCGATCAAAGACCTGACTGATCGGGTGCGGCAGGTGGCCGAGGAAACCAGCGCCTATGATACTGGTTCGGCAAATGGGGCTGGTGTCATTGCTGAACTACCGCGTGAGGAGTTAGCCCGGATCATCCGTGACCTTGAAACACAGATGAAACAGTCGGCGAAGATGCTCGAATTTGAGAAGGCGGGCGAATTCCGCGATCAGATTATCGCCCTGCGCAAAGTGATCGAGGGCGACCCTGCCGATATGGTCAAGCACGTCGTTGATCTCGATGCAACGACCAAGCCAACTGCTACAGCCACCCGCCAGGTAAAAGAAGCCAAAGCGGGCGGTAAGCCCGCTGGCCGCCGCCGTTCGCGCTACTCGTAGCACAGGCCAGCTACCCTACCGAACCAGCCATGACCGCCGAGGATTCCTCCTCGGCGGTCATCGTGATCAACGATGCTTTGTGGCGAACAATTAGTCCGCAGCGACGACCGCTGCGTTATCCCTGGTCAGAGTTGCCTGCGTTTGCTGGTCAAAGAAATGAATCGCCTTCTGATCAAGATCCAGCCAGATCGGTGCATCGGCCTCAGTTTGGAAATCTGGCTCAGCGCTGGCAACCAGAATATCATCGCCCAAGCGTACATGCACAAAAGTAACGTCGCCCGTTGGCTCCACCGTATAGACGCGACCGGGCAATGTGCCTGGTTTCGCTTCATTCAAGAGTCGTACATGATTATGCCGGAAGCCAAGCAGCACGCTTCCATCGGTTGAACCCAACGCTTTCGCGCCATTTTCAGGCGAAAGCGGCAATTCCCAATCATCACCCTTGAACAGGACGGCATCGCCATCACGCGTCGCCTGACCGCGCACAAAGTTCATCGATGGGCTACCGATGAACCCAGCGACAAACTGATTGACAGGCCGCGAGTACAGTTCATCAGGCGTGCCGGCTTGCTGCAAAACGCCGTTACTCATCACGACGATCCGATCAGACATTGTCATCGCTTCCATCTGATCGTGGGTCACATAGATCACTGTCGCATTGAGTTCATGGTGGAAGCGTTTCAACTCTGCCCGCATCTGCACCCGCAGTTTCGCGTCCAGGTTGGAAAGCGGCTCGTCCATCAGGAACGCCTTGGGGCTACGCACCAGCGCCCGACCCAGCGCCACGCGCTGTTGTTGTCCACCAGAGAGTTCACGCGGCTTCCGCTGCAAGAGTGCCGTAATCGACAAGATCTCGGCGGTCGATTTTACGCGCTGATCAATCTCCTCTTTTGCCATTCGCCGCATCTCCAACGGGAAGGCCAGATTCTTGTAGACGGTCTTGTTTGGATAGAGCGCGTAGTTCTGGAAGACCATGGCGATATCGCGATCTTTGGGGTCAAGCTCGCTCACATCACGATCACCGATATAAATACTGCCCTCAGTCAACTCGATCAAGCCAGCAATCATATTTAATGTTGTCGTCTTCCCGCAGCCAGACGGCCCAACCAGCGAGATAAACTCCCCATCCTTGATTGCTAGCGATACATCGTCAACGGCAACCACATCGCCATAGCGTTTGACCACATTCTCCAGCGTTACTTCAGCCATCACACCCTCCGTTATGCCTTTGTTGCACCCTCGGCAAGCGCCCGCACAAAATATTTCTGTAGGACGAGGAAGAGGATGACAATCGGGACGCTCGAGACAAACTGCGCGGCCATCAATCCAGGCCAGTTATTCGAGAACTCGCCAAAGAATTTCTGCAGCCCTGGCTGCAACGTCTTCAGTCGGTCATTGTTGAGGAACGTTGCGGCGTAGACATATTCGTTCCAGGCGCCAATGAATGTGAAGATAGCAGTGGCGATAATCCCTGAGGCGGAGAGCGGCATCACAATTGACCAGAACGCCCGGAACCGTGTCGCCCCATCAATCCGCGCTGCCCGCTCCAATTCCGGCGGGATATTGTCGTAGAAGCCTTTGAGGAGCCAGATCGACAACGGCAACCCAAAGGTCAGATAGGTAATGATGAGTGACCAGTAGGTATTAATCAGGCCAAATTGCTTCATGAGCAAGAAAAGCGGAATCAGGAAGACGACAACAGGGAACATATTCCGCACCAGCACAGCGAAGAAAAGCAGATTCCGTCCTGGGAAACGAAACCGCGAGAAGGCATAGGCCGCCGGAATTGCCACAATCAACCCAATGATCGTCGTCACCGTTGAAACGAGGACACTATTCATGAAAAAGCGGATAAAGCGTCCACCAGTTGAACTCTCTGGCGAGAGCAGGTTCTTATATGCCTCCAGGGTTGGTTCGGTAGGAATCCAACGTGGAGGATATTGAATCGCCGCAAACTGCGATTTCAATGAAGTGGAGAACATCCAGGCCATCGGGATGACCGAGAAGGCCAGTAAGAGGATCATGAAGACGATCGCCAGAATATCCAGGCCCGTAATCTTCAGCTTCCGCCGCCGTTTGACTCTGGTGCCAGCTGTCACCGCTGTTGGGCGAGTTGCCACTGGTGGCGACTGGCTTGCTGTCACCGCCTTACTCGTTGGTTGTTGCTCGAATGATGACGTGCTCATACTTCCTGCCGATCTTGCCCGGTGAGAGCCTTCACGTAGAAATAGCCAAAGAGCATCATGATGATAAAGAGAATTACGGCGAAGGCCGATGCTCGTCCATACTGTAAATCCTGGAAGGCCAGGGTGTAGACCTTAATAATCCAGATCTGCGAGGCTCCTGCTGGCCCGCCACCAGTCATCAACCAGATCAGCGTGAACGAGTTGAGGTTTGAGACAAACAAGAGAATAGAAGTCACGAGAATCACACTCCGCAAGTGTGGAACAGTGACATTCCAGAACGTTTGGAGCGTGCCTGCCCCATCAACCCTGGCCGCCCGCAACAAACCACTTGGCACAGTCTGCAATCCAGCTAACAGCAGCACCATGGCGAACGGAAACTCTTTCCAGACATTCACCGCAATCACGGCGGGCAATGCCCACTCGCGGGAATCAAGAAAGACAATCGACCGCTCGATCAGCCCAAGCTGCTTCAGTGTGCCACTAATCAGGCCATAATCACTGTTATACAACCAGCGCCAAATGTACGCGGCGGGCACCTGGCTGATGATATATGGGATCAGCAACAGGCCCCGAATCAGCCCACGACCAAAAAACTCGCGATTAACGACAAGTGCTGCGCCAAAGCCCAGCACAAACGCGATCAATGTTGAGGCGATCGTCCAGACGAAGGTATTCCGCGTTGACTCCCAAAAACTCAGCTGCGGATCAGTCAGAATCCGCTGGTAATTCTCGATCCCGTTGAAATACCAGTTCGATGAACTGGGCGGCGTACTGAAGAAAGAGAGATAGATGGTATAGACAATGGGGTAGCCAATGACAAAGAACATCACCAATAGCGCGGGGGAAACGTAGAGATAATCGGCCCAGTGCCGCCGAATCTCACTGAGCAGGCCACGCTTCTGCCGTGGCGCGTTACTGGGGAATTTCACGGTCGGATTTACTACAGCCATACCCCCTCCCTCCCCAATGTAGTGCAGAGTCCGTAGGCCCTTCGCCGAAACAGGATGATTACCCCGATTCGCGCACTGTAACCTACGGACTCCTTTACTACAAATATGTGATCGACTACGCCTTCCGCTCAGCGATCAGCTTCTTGATCTTGTCGGCGGCATCATCTGCTGCCTGCTTGACCGTCATCTTCTTGGTCAGCGCATTCTGCAGCATATCAGGCACGATATTGTTCATGATCGTGGTGGACTCTGGGATGACCGGGAATGGCACCCCATAGGGCAGCATCGAGGTGGTGAAGTCAAGGAACTTGATTTCATCCAACCGCTGCTTCATCCATTCGGTCTTGAAGCCCGTCAACACACCTGGATTCGACCCAAGCCAGGCCCACTGCTTGGTTGACCACTCTGGGCCAGTGGAGAAGGCCATAAAGGCATTCGCGGCCTTGCGGTCAATCGTGTGGCCGGCAGTCTTATCGGTAAAGATGTGCATATTCGAGCCACCAAAGACGACGGCGCGGCGCACTGGTCCTTCGGGAATCAACCCGTAGGCCATATTATCGACCACCTCTTGGGCGACCGCCTTGTCTGACCCCGTCGCCTTATTCAGCTTGTCGGTCATCACAGCGTATTCGCTGGGATGGCTGATGACCATCGCGATCTGCTCGCTAATAAAGAGGTCTTGGTTCTCGACCTGGGTATTGGTCAGCGATGAGGTTGGCACCGACTGATCGCGCACATACATATCGTAGTATGCCTGCAACGCAGCAATCCCACCCTCATTATTGATCATTACCTTCTGGTAGGTGGGATTTGGCTCTGCTTCGTCGAGTGCGCCACTCCCATAGGCCCACAGGATCGGCATGAAGCGGAAGGGGGTATTGCCAGCATTGACCTTCGCCACCATCCCAAAGCCACTCTTGCCAGTCTTATCTTTGATCTGCTTGGAGTACTTGACGACATCATCCCAGGTTGCGGGGGCTTTATTCGGATCAAGCCCAGCCCGCTCGAAGATCTTCTTGTTCCAGATGAAGGCCATCGTTTCGTTGTTGGTTGGTACACCATAGATCTTATTGTTCCAGGTGACCGACTTCAACGCCCCGGTCCAGAAATCCTCTGGCTTATAGCCAAAGTCCGCCAGATTGATCTCCTGCAAATAGCCCTTTGCCGCGAACTCAACCCCACCAAGGATCTGCAAACGCACCATATCTGGTGCGGCATTCCCAGCTGACGATGTGCGGAGCTTGTCGATCAGCTCGTTATAGTTAATGTTCTGAACCTGATCGCCAACGTTCAGCGGAATACCAGGGTAGGTCTGATTCCAGGCCGCCCAGAACTCCTTGTCAATGTCAATCGTTTTCTGAGGGGTCGACGCATCTGGCCCGGTATACCAGACGTTCAACTTCCCTTTGTAATCAGTTGGCGTTACTTTGGCGACTTCCGCTTTGGTGTCAACTTTGAGCGTACCCGCCTGAGAACGAATAATTTCGGGGTTCCACTCGGCAGTGGTAATTCCCGTGCGGGTATTGCCACCGGGGGTGCCTGCGGCTACTGGTGAGCCAGCGACTGCCGACCCAGCGGCACTTGGGCGCGCCGTCGTTGCAGTAGCAGCGCCGCCAGCGGGTGCCGTTGAACCAGCAGGCGAGGCAACTGGGGCAGCAGTTGGTGTTTCCGTCGCTCCACAAGCCGCCAAAGCCGCACCAATAATCGAGGTAGAAATACCAAGCGCGGCAGCACGCCGCATAAAATCACGCCGGGAAAGGTGTCCCTGACTCAACCCTTGCACCAGAGACTGGACTTCGTTGGACCGCGTCATTGTGCTAAGCCTCCATTATGCCACTAACCCAAAAACCCGACACTCCCCCATAAATAATCTCGACAGACTGGTCTAAATCACTGCACCACACTACCCCCATTACCCCCGTAATGAGGCCAGCGCTGTATCACACCATCCTTGCAGCTACCTGCCTAACCCCTGCTTCCTATGTGCTATCCCCCGGAGATCGGATGGTCTGACGAGATTATCGTCTGAATGGAGAAACGCTGCAAGTAGGAAAACAGTTCCACCCCTAGAATTGCAGAAAGTCCTTGTTGCCAGTGTGATAGGCAACTGCATCTTGATCGAGTACAATGCCCAGCCCTGGCGCGCTGGGAATCGGCAATAAGCCAGCAATATCGAGGGCCCAGGGGGTAGCGACGAGCGCATCGATATAGGGCGAACCAGTCATATACTCGATCCGATCAGTATTGGGGAACGCCGAGGCTAATTGCAGATCGGCAGCCAAGCCAAGGGCGGTATTCCAGCCATGCGGAATGAAGCGAATGCCCCGTTCATTGGCGAGCCAACCAATCCGCCGTTCCTCACTGATCCCGCCCACCTTCGTGACATCGGGTTGCACAATATCAAAGGCCCGCGCATCCAGCCATGGGGCAAACGCCTGACGCCGCGTCAGCGTCTCGCCACCCGCGATTGGCAACGGTGCAGCTGCCCGCAAGGCAACGTAGTCCGGCAGGGCATCGGGCGGCAATGGCTCCTCAAACCAGGTAACATCATAGTCACGCAGCATCTCTGCCGTGCGCAGCGCCCACTTATACCCCTGTTGCCAAAAGCCATCGCTTGCGCCAGCATCAACCATTAATTCACAGTCTGGGCCAACAGCATCGCGGGCTGCCCGCACAATCGCTTCGTCGTTGGCAGTATCACGCCGCCCAAACGGCCCCCAACCAATCTTGAATGAGCGAAAACCTTGCGCCTTTACTGGCAGCAGAATATCTGCCATCTCCGCCGGTTCAGCCATCAGCAAGGAAGCGTACGGGCGCACTTGCTCACGATAGCGCCCCCCAAGCAAACGGCCAATCGGCTGTCCAGTCGCCTGCCCAAAGATATCCCACAACGCGATATCAATTCCACTGATCGTATGGGTAATCGAGCCACCACGCCCCATCCAGAACGTGTGCTGATGGAGCTTTTCACTCACCCGCTCTGGCTCCAACGCCGATTCACCCTGAAAGAGTGGTTCCAACACCCCTAACGCCCCATGCACGAGGGCGTCGTTCGTAAAGACACTGCCATAGCCAACCAGCCCTGCATCAGTGATCACGGCGATCAACGTATGCACGCACTCGCCCGGACGAATCTCATTTGTCCAGCCGCCCTCTGGGGTCGCCCCACGCAAGCCCGCCGCCCGAATCTCGCGAATCCGCATCGCCTACCTCGCTTCATAGTTACGCCCTACACTACCAGCGGATCTGCCGTTGCACTGGCCCGGTATGCTGATCCTGGCGGGGCGCAATCGGCCACGCCTGCCACTCATCAATAAGCCCCAGGATTCCCTGCACTGCCGCTTCCAGAATTACCTGCCCTTTTTCAGCCGTCGCCGTAGTAGGGTCGCCATGCACCCCGAGGTTGGTCCACCGTCCCCAATAATCGCTGAACCGCACCGGGTAATTGGCGGTGCTATCCGAACTCAGCCACTGTCCCATCCGATCATCAGCAGCCGCGGCCTGCTCCATCTGTACGCGCTCTGGGGCTAGGTGCAGGTAGAGTGACGTCTCAAACTCATCGGCGTGGGCAATGATCGGCGTGTCCTGCACCGTCTTGAACGCTTCGAGCGCCAGGTTGATGTAATGAACCGCAGCGCAGAGTGAGTCAGTCCCCCAGGTTGTATTGCGGGCAACAATATCGATCAGCGACTGATTCGACCCATGCCCATTGACCACCAAGATCTTCTTGAAACCATGATAGGCCACACTCTTGGTGATATTCGTACAAAAGGCGATGAAGACATCTGGCTCAATATGAATCGTGCCAGGGAAATCAATGTGGTGCAGATTGAGGCCGTAGGCAACGGGCGGTAAAACTAAGACCTTTTCAGGCGCACGGCGCCCCACTTCCAGGCAAACAGACTCCGCCAGGAATGTATCGACATCTAACGGCAAATGGCGACCATGTTGTTCGGTGGAACCTGTTGGCAGCAAGACCACCTTTTGCAGGGCAATCGCTTCATTCATCTCCGCCCAGGTCAGGCGGTTGTACCGATACTCCTCCGTTGCACCCATCACTTCTCCTCCCCACTTGCTCATCAGGGCGCATCGTACCGAGGCTCCAGGTCTTCTGCAAACGGCTTGCAAAGACGATCAACCTGTGCATGATTGTAGCGATGAGTAATGCGGGGCGCAGCGATTTTGCGCCCCGCAATCAATAGGAAGATTAAGGAGGGGATGATGGGCCTGGTAGAAGGGAAACGCGCCTTAGTGACTGGGGCGAGTAAGGGCATTGGCGCGGGGATCGCCCTCGCCCTGGCGCGGGAGGGCGCAAACGTAGCGGTCAATTACCATGGCGATGAGGCTGGAGCAGCGAGTGTCGCAGCCCAAATTCAGGCCTTCGGGCGCACTACAACCACGATCAAGGCTGACGTCGGCAAAGCGGATGAATGCAAAAAGCTGGTAGCGCAAGCCACTGCTGCGCTTGGTGGCCTGGATATTCTGGTGAATAATGCGGGCATTACGCTCTGGGAAGATTTCTTTGAGACTGATGAAGATCACTGGGACGCCACTATCAATACGAACCTGAAAAGCGTATTCTTCTGCACCCAGGCCGCCGCCAAAGTCATGCGCGACAACCACTGGGGGCGTGTCGTCAATATTTCCAGTGGGGCCAGCCGATCACCGTTCCTCCGCGCCACACCCTACAACGCTTCCAAAGGCGGGATGAATATGCTCTCGATGGGACTAGCGGCAGAACTGGGCCGCTACGGGATCACGGTGAACGCCGTGGCTCCAGGGGCAATTTTGATCGAGCGAACGAGCCACGAGCGTGACGATTATGGCGATTATTTTGGTAAACGGGCGGCGCTCGGGCGGGTTGGCTACCCCGAAGATATTGCAGGGGCAGTCCTCTACTATTGCTCCGATGCTGCTTCGTATGTAACCGGGCAAGTCTTCTGGGTCGATGGCGGGCTGGGTCTGGGTGCAGGTGGCTTTGCCGACCAAAAGCAGTAAGATAGCGTAGCCGCTGATTTTCCTGGCAAGCGAACGAATTGGCGAAGGGATGGGGAGATGGCACCGAAAACAAAGGCGAAAACAAAATCAATTCAACCAGCAATAACCCCCGCGTGGGAACCAAGCGGTGGAATGCCGCCCTTGCAGATTACCAATGTCAAGGCGATCTGCACGGCCCCCGATGGGATCCGCCTGATCGTGGTTAAGGTTGAAACCAGCGAACCAGGGCTCTATGGCCTCGGTTGCGCCACCTTTACCCAACGCCCGCTAGCAGTTGTCACCGCGATTGAGCAATACCTCAAACCATTCCTGATCGGGCGTGACCCCAACGATATTGAGGATATCTGGCAGGCATCATTCGTCAGTTCCTATTGGCGTAGTGGGCCAGTCCTGAACAATGCAATGTCTGGGGTCGATCAGGCGCTCTGGGATATTAAGGGCAAGCGGGCGGGAATGCCGATCTACGAACTGCTTGGTGGCCGTTGCCGCCGTGCCGCCGATGTTTACGTCCACGCTTCCGGCAGCAGCGTTGAGGAAGTGGAGGAGGATATCCGCAAATATATGGCCCAAGGATTTCGGCATATCCGGGCACAGATCGCCGTTCCGGGCTACGCCACCTATGGCTCAGGCCGCAAAGCACCGGCCAGTGATAAGCAGACGAAGGCCAGCAAATATCCGCAACATCTCCAACTCAGGCAAGATGCCTGGGAACCAGGGCCGTACAGCCGCCTGGTGCCAAAATTGTTCGAACATTTGCGCTCAACGATCGGTTGGGAGATCGAGCTACTCCACGACATTCACGAACGAATCCCCCCGATTACGGCGATTGGGCTGGCGAAAGAGTTGGAGCAATATAAGCTCTTCTTCCTGGAAGACCCATTTGCCCCGGAAGATAATGGCTACTTTCCACTGCTGCGCGAACAAACGGCGATTCCGCTGGCAATGGGCGAGTTGTATGTCAATGTCCAGGAGTATCTGCCGCTGATTCAGAATCGCCTGATCGATTTTATTCGGGTACATATTTCCGATATCGGGGGGCTTAGTCCCGCCCGGAAACTCGCCGCCCTCTGCGAGTATTTTGGTGTGCGTACGGCGTGGCATGGCCCCGGCGATGTGTCGCCAGTCGGCCACGCCATCAACCTACATCTTGATCTTGCGGTCTACAACTTTGGGATTCAGGAAGCAACGCTCTTCTCCGACCGTCTGCGCGAAGTCTTCCCAGGCACCCCAACCTATGCCGATGGCGCAATGTGGGCAAACGATCAGCCTGGGCATGGCGTTGACATCGATGAGAAACTTGCCGCGAAATATCCCTTCCCCGAACATCCAATCAACGGAGCTTGGCCGGAGGTACGCCGCCGTGATGGCACCGTGGTACGACCTTAAGGTAGAAGAAGGAGCCTGACACGATGGGGCAACCAGTGCGACTTGGCGTTATTGGCACCGGAATTGGGGTTGCCCATATCGAAGCCTTCCGCCAACTCCCAGATGTCACCATTACCGCAGTTTGCTCGGCCCGCGTGGGCCGAGCGCAGGAGATTGCCACGCGCTTCGCCATTCCCCTGGCGACTGCTGATTATCAAGAGGTGCTGCGTAGTGCTGTCGATGCGATCATCATTGCCACACCACCAGCCCTCCATTTGCCGATGGGGCTAGCCGCCCTGGCTGCTGGGAAACACCTGCTCTGTGAGAAACCACTCACCGTCACCCTTGATGAGGCAAAGACCTTGCGCGACGCTGCTCACGCGGCTGGCGTTGTTCACATGGTCAATCATAATATGCGCTTCAACGCCCCCTACGCCCGAATCAAGGAACTGCTGGATGACGGTTACCTTGGGCAACTCGCCCTGGCTGATGCCCGGATGGTTGCCAATCCTGGCGACTATCTTCATGCGCCGGGATGGAGCGACAGCAAAGCTGGGTGGTTCACCGATGCGGCCCAACTCGGCGGCCTGATGGCTGGCTCAGCCGGGCCGCACCTTGTCGATTTCCTCCTCTGGTATGGCGGCCCAATCGCCGAAGTTGCCACCCGCACAGCTATTTCACGAACGGAACTCTCACTCGCCAATGGTGAGACAATCCAGAATGTGAGTAGCGAAGATACCTTTCTTACGCTAGCCCGCTTTACGAGTGGCGCACTGGCTACGATTCGCGGTATTCCGCTGGCGAATCACGGCGGTGGAGGCTTTGGACTCGAACTCTATGGCACTGGCGGCACGCTATTGTTGCACAACAACACCCTGTTTGGCGCAAGGGCAACCGACAATACGCCCGCTGTGCTACCATTGCCGCCAGAACCCGGACATGATCGTGTAATTATTGCGAGTAAATTTATTGCGGCGATTCAGGCCAAGGGCTCCTCGCCCGCCCCATCATTCGATGATGGTGTCGCCGTGCAGGCAGTGCTGGAAGCGTCTGTACGCGCTGCGCAGCAAGCAGATTGGGTAGCAGTGCCACAGGAATAGTGTGCCACGAGTAGGGCAGGCGATTCAGTATCAGGCCAGACAATATGAACAAAAAGTGGTAAAACATTCTGAATAACTATGGACGCAGGCGAGATAGCCGCCAAAAAATCTAGCGGTCAGGAGACAGAAGATGGCTGAAGCATCATTAACCCCCATTCCTCGGCTCACGATTACTGATCAAATTGTCGAGCGTATTACTGCCTTCATCCTTGATGAGCGGCTGCGCCCTGGCGACAAACTCCCCTCAGAGCGTGAATTGATGGTCCGATTGGGGGTGGGGCGGTCATCATTGCGCGAGGCAATTAAGACGCTCAGTGCCATTGGCATTGTTGTCGTGCAGATTGGTGACGGGATGTATGTTGGCAGCGGGCAGGCCGCCGCCCTGACCAAGCCGCTCTCCTGGGGTCTGCTCATCAGCAACCATACTGTGCGCGAGGTGATCGAGGCGCGCCTGATTGTTGAAACAGAGTTGGCCGCCTTAGCCGCTATCCGTGCCAGCGAAGAAGAACTGGCGGCAATGCATACCCAGATTGAGGTCATGCGGTGTGGCCGCAATGACGCGGAAATCTTTACTGCTTCAGATCAGGCCTTCCACATGGCCGTAGCCAGCGGTGCCCACAATGGCGTCCTCTATCATATGCTCGAAACATTACGCCATGTTGTGCGGGTGTGGATCTTCAAGACCTATATGAGTAATCCCGTACGCTACGATGCAATCCCAGAGCATGAGGCGATTATTGCGGCGATTGCCGCCCACGATCCCGAAGCTGCCCGCGCCGCAATGGCGCAACATCTGAATAAGGCAGCGACATACTTACTCAATGTACTGACTGAAATAGCCACGGCAGACCCCGCCGCCCAGACTGCTACACAGACCGCCATGATCAAAGGCTAACGCCGCCACAAGCCAGAAACATTCGTCGCCAGCCATCACGCGTGATGGCTGGCGGCAATGCTGCGTGCTATTCAAAAATATTATGACGACAAGAACCGCGAACTGTGGTAGAGTGATCATGCGTGAAGGCGCAGCAGAAAGGACGAAACCAATGGCAGAAGGAACAATCAAGAGCCTCCGCGATGATCGCGGCTTTGGCTTCATCCGCCCTGATGGGGCAACGAAGGATCTCTTTTTTCATAGTAGCGCAGTCGTTGATCGACAATTTGAGCAACTGCGCGAAGGGCAACGTGTTGAATTTGAACCGGGGGTCGACCCACGCAACCCCGACCGCGAACGGGCAGAGAACGTCCGGCCAATCGCTGAGTAACCCCCCAAGCCGATAGGATCACCAGCCAGGAAATCGCACCTTCACCACCACACGCCCGCGACGATCACATGATCGTCGCGGGTGTGTATTATCCTAGTAGGATACTATTCCTGTTTAGGGAAGCTGGCCCACTGAAGGAAAGGGTGGTTCGTGTCCGCAACAACCGTGCTTATCACCAGTTCAACTGGCCTGCCGCCTGCGACGATTGCGCCAGTGCGGTCGCTGGTCGCCCAGTGCAATAGCCACGATCAAACCGCCTTTTCTCTCACCCTGAAGCCAATGACCAGTCCTGATGAGCCGTTGCCACGCTATCTGCTGGCAGCCCAACACGGTCAGATTGTGGGCGTGGCTGAATTGATTGGCTATCGGGATATCGAGGCGACGATCCTCGTCGCGCCAGCAGAACGACGCCAGACCATTGGGCGCCAGCTCGCCAACGCAGTCACCACAGAACTTGCAGCACTGATGCTTGATAGCTGGCTCCTGGTCTGTGACGAAGCCTTTGCGGGAGGCCCCGCATTTGCCAGTGCCCTTGGTGGTCACCGGGCCTATCTTGAACATCGCCTGATCCTCGATCCAGCCAATGTCACTGTGCCGCTTCAGGGGCCATTACACCTGCAACAGGCCCAACTCGATGATGCCACCACGATCGCCCGGGTGATGAACACTGCGTTTGGCGATACGATTGACCCTTCGGCCAACTGGATCGCTGGCGATCTGCTGCGCTCCGACCGTCGCTGGTTCTGCGGGGTGGTCGAACAACAAATTGTGGGCTGCCTGCGCGTCATCACGAACCAGGATGGAACCTATATCACGGCATTTGGCGTATTACCAGCCAACCAGGGCCAGGGTTATGGTCGTGCTATCCTGTCGCAGACAATCGCCCTCTTGCAAGCAGAGCAGGTCAGTCCCATCCTGATTGAGGTGGAAACTGACAATGCTACAGCCTTGGGCCTCTACCAATCGTGCGGATTCATGCTACAACACACGTACAGTTACTATCGGGTCAAGACACAGTTGTCACCCACACCAGCACCAGATCTTGCCCACGCAGCTACGGCAACTGGTGTCACCCAACCAGTAGAGGAATAATGTCACAAACACTCCACTTCGACCCCTACGCTGGGATCAGCGCAGCAGCCGCCTTGGGCGCATTACTTGATCTCGGCCTCCGACTTGATGACGTACGGGCAGTATTAGCCCAACTTCCGCTTACAGCGGCCTGGACGATCACTGCCGAACAGGCAACTGTGGGGGTTACTGGCACTCGCGTGACGATCACCACTGATCAGCAGCAACCGTGGACCCTGGCCCAGGCCACCACCCTGCTGACCAGCAGCCCGCTCTCAGCCAAAGTGCAAGCACGCGGCACCGAGATCATCCGGCAACTTGCCGCTGCTTCAGGCTTTGGCACGCCGCGCCCTGATGATCCCGCTGGCACCCTAGATACACTCCTGGCAATTATCGGCGTTCTTGTGGGCTTCGAATTGCTTGATGTCACCGATATTTCGATGACGGCACCACCCCGCGCGATAGCGGGCAATCCAGTGACTCCTGCGGCCCAGGCACTCCTGAAAACAGTAGCGGTTGAACGCCCTGCCACCCTGCGCTTACAACGGGTAGGCTATGGCCTGGGCCCAGTCGATCCCGCTGGGCCGCACCCCACAGCAGTCCGCGTCTGGCTGGGGGAGGCTGCAGCAGAAACGACCACCTGGCAGACCCTGATCGCCCCCGCAACAGTCAACGATGCAGTGGCTGGCGCGCTGATTCTCGTCCTTGATCACGCCAACGAAGCGGGCGCGGAATATCAACGCCTTGCGGCATTAGCCGCAGCCTGGGCGGGGCTGCCCGCGTTCCTTTGCGCTATCCACGGCGGTAACGACCAGAATGGCATCTTACGCGTCACAGCGGCGATTGAAGCCGCCATCAATAATCAGGCGCAACGGATTGTGATCCAACCGCTGGGGCTAACTACTGATTCCGAACGTGATGATACGCTCTCTGGGATCCTGCGCTGGGCGCGTGGGCGCTGGCAAGCGCGGCAAATTGTGCTGGCGCAACCACTGCTGACCGCCCGTCAACTGGCCTATCGGCTGGCGGGACGCGCCACTGAAGCACAAGAACAGGCGAGTGTACCGATCACCCCAGC
>JBDHWF010000075.1:0-20452 GCA_039810045.1 Chloroflexia bacterium | reverse complement strand
GCCCGACCTCAATTCTTTCGCTGCTGCTACTGGAAATGGAGTCGCGAGGATAAGGGCGGTATGCTACAATCGCTACAGGGAGATACGGGTTTTTGCTAACGCCAACGTTGCCAGATCTGGCGCAATTATGCGATATTGCGCCGTAGGCCGTTCGGCAATAATGGCGTGGTAATGTAGTTGGCAAAATGATCTTCGGCCAGCGGCGCGCTTGTCGCCGTCGAGGAGGAACAGCATGGCATCCGCAGTTCGTCAGAGTACCTATCACAAGCATGACGTAGTGATTGTCGGCGCTGGTGGTGCCGGCCTGATGGCCGCTGTACAACTTGCTGAGGTGGCCGATGTTGCAGTCATCTCCAAGCTCTACCCATCGCGTTCGCACACGGGCGCGGCGCAGGGCGGGATTTGTGCGGCCCTGGGCAACTCCGAGGAAGACCACTGGGAATGGCATATGTTCGACACGGTCAAAGGTGGCGATTATCTGACTGATCAGGATGCAGCAGAGGTGCTGGCGCGCGAGGCAATCGACGCGATTATCGAACTTGAACATATGGGCTTGCCGTTTAGCCGAACCCCCGACGGCAAAATTGCCCAGCGGCGGTTTGGTGGACATACGCGGAATTTTGGCGAAGGGCCAGTCATGCGCTCCTGCTACGCCGCTGACCGCACTGGTCACACGATTCTCCAAACCCTCTATCAACAGGGAATTAAGCACAACCTCAACTTCTTTGATGAATACCAGATGCTCGACCTGCTGATCAATGATGGGCAAGCCTGTGGAGTGGTTGCGCTGGAGATTCGCACTGGCGACCTCCATATTTTCCACGCCAAGGCCGTGATCTTCGCTACTGGGGGCTACGGTCGCTGTTTCTCTGTCACCTCCAATGCCCTGGCGCTGACGGGTGACGGCGTGGCGATCCCCTGGCGGCGTGGCGTTCCGCTCGAAGATATGGAGATGTTCCAGTTCCATCCCACCGGGATCTATAAACTAGGTGTTTTGCTGTCTGAAGCGGCCCGTGGCGAGGGTGGCATTGTCATCAATTCCGAAGGCGAAGCCTTTGCCAAGCGCTATGCCCCAACAATGGCTGACCTCGCCCCCCGCGACATGATGTCGCGATTTATCTATCAAGAGGTGAAAGAAGGGCGTGGGGTTGGCCCAGGGAAAGATGGTGTTTACCTGGATCTGCGCCATATCCCCTATGAAGTGCAGGAAGAAAAGCTCCCAGATATTACCGAGTTTATCCGCGTGTATCTGGGCGTTGACCCGACAAAGGAGATGGCGCTGATTCAGCCAACCGCGCACTACGCGATGGGTGGTATTCCCACCGACCTCGATGGGCGGGTGTTGGTGAATAATACCGAGACCTTGCCGGGGTTCTATGCCGCTGGTGAGTGCGCCTGCGTTTCCGTGCATGGGGCAAACCGCCTGGGAACAAACTCCCTGGTTGATCTGGTCGTCTTTGGGCGGCGGGCTGGGAAGCACGCGGCGGAATTCATTAACACCACTGAGTTAGCCCCGCTGCCACCAAACCCCGATGCGTTCGCTCGTGATCAGGTCGAGCGCTTGCTGGCGAAGCAGAGTGGGGCAACTGAGAAGGTCGGCGCGATTCGGCAGACGTTGCAGGTTGAGATGTTTGACAAAGCTGGCGTTGTCCGCACCGAAGCTGGCTTGCGGGAGATGATGGCGATCCTCGACGACCTGAAGCTACGCTATCAGCGGGTGGGGATTGATGATCATACGCACACCTTCAACACTGACCTGCTGGAGGCTTTGGAGTTGGGGTATATGCTCGACCTCAGTGAATGTATTGTCGCTGGGGCATTGGGCCGCACCGAAAGCCGTGGGGCTCATTACCGCGAAGATTACCCCGATCGCAATGATCAGGATTGGCTGAATCACACGATGGTGTGGAAGACTTCTGGGGGTCTGCGTTTCGATAAGAAACCTGTCTCGATTACTAAGTTCCAGCCGAAGGAGCGGAAGTATTAGGCATAGTGCCGTGGTGGCGGGAGCCGCCCTGCATACCACACACCATGCTTCAAGAGAGGCTTAAATGCGCGTTCATTATCGGATTAAACGATTCGATCCCACCACTGATCAGAAGCCGTACTTCAAAGAGTATGATGTTGATCTCGAGCCAACTGATCGGGTGCTTGATGGCCTGAACCATATCAAGTGGGAACAGGATGGCACCCTGACCTATCGTCGCTCGTGCGCCCACGGCGTTTG
This sequence comes from Chloroflexia bacterium, assembly GCA_039810045.1. Classification (GTDB taxonomy): domain Bacteria; phylum Chloroflexota; class Chloroflexia; order Thermomicrobiales; family CADCWN01; genus CADCWN01. The sequence continues at coordinate 18,225 of JBDHWF010000075.1, read as the reverse complement.
TGGCTCTGATGCGATGCGGGTGAACGGGCGAAATCGACTGGCCTGTACCCTGCTGATTAAAGATGCGGGAACCAAACTGACCATTGAGCCATTGCTCGGCCTGACGGTGATTAAAGATCTGGTTGTTGATATGGATCTCTTCTTCAAGAAGTATAAAGAGATCAAGCCATATCTGATCAATGATGAGCCGCCACCACGGACCGAGCGCCTACAAAGCCAGGATCAGCGGGCGATCTTTGATGACACCACCAAGTGTATCCTCTGCGCTGCCTGCACCACCGCTTGCCCTCCATTCTGGGCGAATGATGAGTTTGTGGGACCAGCAGCGATTGTCAATGCCCATCGCTTCATCTTCGATAGTCGCGACCACGGGGCTGCGCAACGCCTGGATATTTTGAACCAGCGCGAAGGAGTCTGGCGGTGTCGCACGGTCTTCAACTGCACTGACGCCTGCCCGCGCCACATCAAGGTCACCCAGGCGATTGAAGAAGTGAAACGTGCTTTGCTCTTCAATCGTTTCTAATCGCAGCATCAATTGTTCCGTTTGAGGCGCGGCAGGTTAATTAACCTGCCGCGCTGTAATTCTCGGCAGAATGTTGGAATGCAGCCTGCGAGAGCAAACGTGTAATCAGGCGTTTTTGGGCAAGTGATAGCGAATAATGCAGTATATTATCAGGCCTAGAGAAGAAAGAAGGTGAGCAGAATGACAACCACCCAAAACGATCAATCAACAACCACTGCTTCACCCGGGCAGCCAGAACCACCGTTGATAATCGCCGGGGTGCCACACCAGGGGGTAGTCCATTGGAATCTTGCAGTACCGCGCTTGATTGAGGAGGCGCTACGGCGTGGCGAAGGCGCATTGGCGGCCAATGGATCAATCACCGCCCTGACTGGCAAATATACCGGGCGGTCGGCTGGTGATAAGTTTGTAGTCGATTACCCTAGCTACCATGATCGGATCGCCTGGGGTGCCGTGAATCAACCCCTGGCCCCAGAGCAGTTCAATGGTTTGCATCGCCAGATCGGGGAATATTTTCAGAACCGCGAACTGTTTGTGACCGATGCGACGGTCGGGGCTGATCCCGAGTATGGCATTAGTGTGCGGGTGATCAGTGAGTTTGCATGGCACGCGCACTTCGCTCATCTGCTCTTCCGCGATCCCCTCCTGGGGCCGCAACCTGATCGGCAGCCTGACTTTACGGTATTGGCTGCGTCCCGCTTCCATGCCGACCCTGCCCGCGATGGCACGAAGTCGGATACGGTGATCGCGCTCGATCTGGAACAGCAGCTCTGCTTGATCGCTGGTACCGAATACGCAGGCGAGATCAAGAAATCGCTCTTTACGGTGATGAACTATCGATTACCGTTGGAAAATGTCTTCCCGATGCACTGCTCGGCAAGTATGGGCGAAGCGGGTGATGTGGCGTTGTTCTTTGGCCTCTCTGGTACAGGGAAGACTACCCTCTCAACCGACCCCACACGACGGTTGATTGGCGACGATGAGCATGGCTGGAGCGATCAAGGGATTTTTAACTTCGAAGGGGGATCCTACGCCAAACTGATTAACCTGTCCCAAGAACAAGAGCCGCTGATCTGGAATGCGATGCGCTTCGGGGCCGTGATGGAAAATGTGATTCTTGATCCGCTTACTCACGTTCCTGACTATACGAATGTCTCGCTGACTGAGAATACCCGTGGTGCATATCCGCTGAGTTTTATTGATGGCGTCGTCGAGTCGGGGATTGGTGGTCATCCACAGACTGTGATTTTCCTGACCGCCGATGCCGAAGGGGTTTTGCCGCCAATCTCAGCCCTTACCCCAGAGCAGGCGATGTATCACTTTCTGTCTGGATATACCTCGAAATTGGCCGGAACTGAGCGCGGGATGGGCAACGAACCAGAAGCGACGTTCAGTACCTGCTATGGCGCACCGTTCATGCCGATGGCCCCGGCTGTCTATGGGCAAATGTTGGCGGAACGGGTGGCGGAACATCAGACGCGCTGTTACCTCGTCAATACAGGATGGACTGGTGGACAGTATGGCGTTGGTAAGCGCATGAACCTCGCGCAGACACGGGCAATGGTCAATGCGGCGATTCGCGGCGATCTGGCTGATGTTGAGTATGAGACTGATCCATTTTTTGGCTTGCGCGTGCCGAAGCACTGCCCCGATGTGCCAGATGCGGTGTTGCAGCCGCGGAGTACCTGGGCTGATGGGGCGGAGTATGATCGTCGTGCGAAGGCGCTAGCGGAGAAATTCGCGAAGAACTTCAAGAAATATGCCGACAGCGTTTCCGAAGCAGTGCGGCAGGCTGGCCCGCAGGGGGCCGATAGTTGAGCTGATAAGGGCAACCCGTCGACATGATCAGCCACTGTGGCACTCGCGCAGTGGCTGATTGCTTCTCAGACAGCAGACCACCTGGTTTCACAGGCTGCGTCGGAGGTGGTAGGATAGCGATTATAGGCAATTGGCGCAGGACCCAGAGCCTGGATGACTTGCAATGATAGGAGAGGAGGGGGTGGTGGCTACTACAGCTACAAAGTCGGGCCTGAAAAAACGGCAAGACGAACTGGCAAAGCAGTTCCCATATTGGGAGAAGATCGGCGATTGTATCGATAACTTCATTGATGTCTTTGAGAATTATCGGCAGAGCGGCCACCCCGGCGGCTCGCGTTCAAAACGGCATATCCTCGTCACGCTCACGCTTGGTGGCTTCATGCGCTGGGATATTCGGCACCCCGAGAACCCCTTTGGCGACCGCTTTGTCCTCGTTGGCGGGCATACGATCCCGGTAATCTACGCGATGCTGGCTGCCTATAACACCGCGCTGCGGGCGAAATACGACCGCACTGGCGACAAGCGTTACGCAGTTCCCGAAGCGGATGAGCGCCAATTACTCTGGAACGATCTGCTGGGGTTCCGGCGGCACGGGGGCTTGGCCGGCCATGCGGAGATGGAAGGTAAGACCCTGTTCCTGAAGTTCAATACCGGCCCTTCGGGGCATGGTTCGCCAGCCGCTGCAGGTGAAGCAGTCGCGCTGAAGCGGGCGGGTGCAACTGGGGTCAAAGTCTTCGCGGTTGATGGCGAAGGTGGGCTGACCCCGGGGGCGGTGCATGAAACAAAGAACTCTGCCTGGGGTTTGGGGCTGGATAACCTCTACTATCTGATCGACTGGAACGACTACGGGATCGATCCGATGCGGGTGAGTGATGTAGTGCCCGGTACACCAACCTCCTGGTTTGAGCCGTATGGCTTCCGGGTTCATGGCACTGAGCACGGCTCGGAGTATTCCTCCGTGGTTGAGGCATTCCTGGAAACGTTGGAAACACCGAATCCCGACAAAGTGCCGAATATGACCTGGTTCAAGACGATTAAGGGGCGTGGCTATGGCGTCACTGGCTACAAATCGCACGGCACACCCCACAAGCTAAACTCCGAACTGTTCTGGCAGGGCCGGAAGGAGTTTGCCGAGAAATACAATGTCGAGTGGTCAGGGTATGGTCGCGAGGCCCCAAGTGATCCGCAGGCTCTGCGCGAGCAGTTTGAGGCGAACCTGAAGGTGATCGCTGACACGATCACCAATGATGATGCGCTGGTTGATTATCTCGCTGATCGGTTGGTGAATATCGGTGAGTCGATTCCGAAGCAGATTGACGACTTCCGGCTTAACACCAAGAAGAACCCATTTGAAGATAAGCGGTTCTGGGATTACAAAGAATATCCCGAAAGTCTCTTTGTGAAGCCAGGCACCAATATCGCCAATCGCGCTGCCCTGGCGAAGTGGGGTGCGTATGTGAATAGTCTCGGCAAGCAAGAGTATGGGCGACCGCTTTTCCTGGCGATGTCTGCCGACCTTTCTGAATCGACCAATATCGCGGGCTTTGCCGAGGGGTTTGGCGATATGGAAGGGTGGGGCCGCTATGATCGGCAACACAATGTTGAAGGGGCGTTGCTGCCACAGCAGATCACTGAATTCACGAACTCAGGCGTCTGCGCGGGCATTGCCACGGTCAACTTCTCGCCTTCGCCATATGAGAAGTTTGATGGCTTCTATGCCTCCAACTCCACCTATGCCTCATTCGCCTACCTGCAATATGGGCTGATGCGGCTGTTTAGCCAACTGGCGCAAGATTCCGATATCAAGGTGGGGAAAGTCCTCTGGGTGGCAGGACACTCGGGGCCAGAAACGGCGGAAGATTCGCGGACTCACTTCGGGATCTTCTCGCCTGGGGTGACCCAACTCTTCCCCGAAGGCAGGACCGTCAATCTGATCCCTTGGGAATACAATGAAGTGCCAGTGCTGCTTGCGGCGGCGTTCTCCACTGATGCGCCGATTGTGGCCCTGCATCTAACCCGCCCACCCATTGCGATTCCTGACCGCAAGGCATTGGGGATCGCCCCGTATACTGACGCTGCGAAGGGCGCGTATATCCTGCGCGATTACAAACCGGGGCAACCGCGTGGGGGAACAATCCTCGTACAAGGCACGCTCTCGACGGCCAATGTTGTTGAGCTACTGCCAAAACTGGACGAAGAAGGATTGAACGTCAAGCTGGTGGCTGCGGTAAGCCCCGAACTGTTCAAGGCACAGTCGAAGGCCTACCGCGAATCGATCATCAGCCCAGCCGAGCGGCTCGACCTGACCTATATCACTAATGGCTCGCGGCGGTTGATGCGCGACTGGGTCACGCATCGCAGTGCTGATGACTATGCCCTCTCGGCAGACTTTGATAATCGCTGGCGCACTGGTGGTAGTCCGGCTGAGGTCTACGAAGAAGCGCACCTCTCAGCGAAACATATTCTGGCGGGCATCAAGCGGTTCGTTAGTGAGCGCGACCAACGCCTTGGGGAAATTGGCGAGGCGCTGAAGGCTGTCAAGTAATACTGTTTGCGTGATCAACTAAAGCCGCCCACCGCAATTGCGGTGGGCGGCTTTGCTACTACTGGAAACGCTGTGAGTGATCTTACTTGGCCTGTTTGTCGTCGGGGATGAAGCGCATTGAGATGGAATTCACGCAGTGGCGGGTATTCTTCTCGGTGAACCGCTCGCCCTCAAAGACGTGCCCCAGATGTCCACCACAGGCAGTGCAGATAATCTCCACGCGGCGGCCATCGGCGTCGGGCTGGCGGGTGACTGCGCCAGGAAGTTCATCGTCGAACGCCGGCCAGCCGCAATGCCCATCAAACTTGCTCTCCGAGCGGTAGAGCGGTGTTTCACAGCGGCGACAGACATACGTGCCAGGGGCATAGTGATTGTCATATTCGCCAGTGAAGGGGTATTCCGTGCCTTTGTGGACGATTACTCGTTCTTCTTCGGGCGTCAACTGTTGTAGTTTGATCATGATCAGGATCCTCCTTTGCCTTCGGTCAGCACTGCTATAAGTATACTGTAGTGGTTACAGTTTGCCCTGCTGCCTCGCCGTGGTAGAGGACTGATCATGCGAGAGCCCCCACAAAATCTGACCGAGGAACAACTTTGCCGCTGCTTGATTAAACAGTATCACCTTGTGGCACCAGTTGCCACCTTCCTTCCACTTGGCTATGACAGCGCCGCCTGGGTGTATCGTGTGGAGAGTGCAACGCACGAACCGTTGTTTGTCAAAGTGCGGCTTGGTGGCGTCAACTTGTCGACCCTCCTCCTTCCGCTTCAGCTACAGGCGCAGGGCGTGACCCAGGTCGTCCCCCCAATGCCCACCAGCAGTGGTGCATTCTGGGCCGATCTTGGCGTTTTCAAGGTCATTGTCTATCCATTTATCGCAGGCGATACGGCGATGAAGGTGGGGCTGACGCCAGCACAGTGGATTGCCTATGGGGCATTGATGCGGCGAATTCACGCGGCCACGCCACCCGCTGGGCTGTTAGCGGAAACGTTTGTGCCTGATGGTGCAGCGCTGGTACGCCGCCTAGATCGGCACATTGATGTGCAGCAGTTTACCGAGCCAATCGCGCAGGAAATGTGTAGATTCTGGTTGGCACGGCGTAAGGTGATTCAGCAATTACTGCGGCGGGCGGAGGAGTTGGGGCGGCGGGTTGTGCAGTCGGCACCAGCGTTCGTCCTTTGCCATGCTGATCTGCATACGGGAAACCTGCTGGTTGACCAAGCGGGACAACTGTGGGTGGTCGATTGGGATGAAGCGATTCTGGCACCGCGGGAGCGCGACCTCTTTTTTGTGCTTGGTGGTGGCATCAGCCGGGATCTAGTCAGCCCCGCCGCTGAACAATCTTTTCGGCAGGGCTATGGGCTGGGGCCAATCCACGAAAACATAGTGCTGTTCTACCGTTATAGTTGGGCGATTAGCGATATTGCCGCTTTTGGTGATGATATTTTCTTTCGCCCCGACTTTGGGCTGATCACGCGCGAAGCTGCCCTTGCCAGCGTTCAGGATCTTTTTCGCCCAGGGCAGATTGTCGAGTTAGCCCTGAGTAGCGATGATCTCACGCTCGGTACCAGTGACGCCTAAACGAAGCTGGTGCCGCACCTTTATCGAGTTGTGGCAATACTAAGCGTGATTGCAGACACATTTGTGCAAACTGCATAAAAAGATCTCGACGAGTTGGGCAGGGAAGCCATAGTTTTCCTGATTCGCCACCCCGTAGAATGGAGATCGCGTAGGTACGCTGGTGAAGGCGAGAGTTTGAAAAGGGAGATGATACAAGGTGAGTGCAATGCTGCGCGATTTCTTGGAACTGTCGTACGATGAGCTTGAGGAACTGAACCTGCAAGCCAAGGAGCAGCGGCTTAACCGCGTTGCTATCGATAAGATCCAGGAAGAGCGCCTACGCTATTTGACTGATGAGAAACGGATTAAAGCCGTCACTGTCTGTTTCACCGACCTGGAAGGTCGACTGCATATGCTCGATTACGACAAGAAATTCTTGTTGAAGTCGGCTGACAATCTCACGTTCGATGGTTCATCAGTGCGCGGGTTCTCCACGCAGATTGAGTCTGACCTTCGATTAGTCATGGACTGGTCAGCCTTCTACTGGCTCCCAGCCGATATCTTCTCACCGGGGAAAGTCCTGGTCTTCGGGGAAGTCTTAGAGCGCGATGGAACACCGTATAGCTCAGATATGCGGGCGAAGTTACAGGGCCTGACGCGCCAGCAATTCGCTGATCATGGCGTGACCTGCAATATCGCGAACGAGATTGAAGGGATCGTCTTCCAGGGTCGCCATGCCGAGCAGACATTTATTGATGATAAGGGGTTTGAGTTCATCAGCACTGGTGGCTACTACCACTCCCTGCCCGGTGATCCCCTCCGCACATTCATTGATACGGCGGCAGAAGTGCAACGGGCTATGGGCTTTGCCAACGAGAAAGATCATCCTGAGGTCGCCCCGGCGCAGTTCGAGATGAACTACAGCTACACCGAGGCTACAGTTGGGGCGGATCAGATCGCGCTCTACAAGTTGATCTGTCGCCAGGTAGCCTATAGCCTGGGGATGACCGCTAGCTTCCTGCCAAAGCCAGTCACCGGGGTGAACGGCAATGGGATGCACACCAATATTTCGATTTCCAAGAACGACAAGAACCTTTTCTATAGCGCTAAGGGCGAGGAAGGGCTGTCTGATACAGCGTGGCAATTTGTGGATCGGATCCTGACCAGCGCGCTGGATCTCTGCCTGATTCTGAATCCCAGTGTCAACGCTTATCGGCGGTTGGATCCCCACTTTGAGGCCCCCAATCAGATTATGGCCTCCCCGATTGATCGGGGCTCGATGGTGCGAATTCCGATTGGCAACGAGCGATCAGCGCGGATTGAGGTGCGCTCAATCGCGCCAGACGCCAACCCGTATATGGCGATTTACTCGTTGCTGAAGACGGGGTTGGAAGGGCCAACGACGAAGGGAATTCGTGATCGTCGCGATATCTTGCCAGATAATATTCAGGATGCGATCGATCCATTCCGCTGCAGCAAGCATATCGCGAAAATCCTTGGTAATGATGTTGTGGAGAAGTATGCCGACCTGAAGCAGGCGGTCGCTGATCGTAGCCCACGTAAGCTCGGCACACTGATCAAGCAGGGAGAAGTCCAGTTCCACCACGAGGTCTTCAATCAGTACCTCTGGAACAAGTTCTAAGCAGTTCTTTTGTAGCCCCGCACGCAATTGCTGCGTGCGGGGCTACTGGTTTACAAAATACTGCTGAGGTTTTTGCCTACAACAGCCTACGCTCAGTGAAAGCGCTGCAGGTCTGCCTCGACCATCAGCGTGATCAACTCCCGAAACGATGTTTTCGGTTCCCAACCAAGTTCACGCTTTGCCAGTGCATAATCGCCCATCAGTTCCTTGATCTCGGTGGGGCGAAAGAGGCGTTCATCACTCACGACATGATCTTGCCAGTGCAGGCCCACATGGGCAAAGGCGATTTCGCAGACCTCGCGTACCGTATGGGTTGTTTTCGTGGCAATGACATAATCTTTCGGCTGATCATTCTGTAACATCAGCCAGATTGCCTCGACATATTCTTTCGCATATCCCCAGTCGCGTTGGGCATTCAGGTTGCCGAGATGCAGTTTGCCATCACGCACCAGCGGTTCACCCAATTCGTTGAATGGTGGTGTGGCGACGTTGTTCTTGATACAGGCGACACCAGCAGTAATCTTCCGCGTGACGAAGTGGAGACTCCGGCGTTCGCTTTCGTGATTGAAGACGATGCCCCCACAGGCAAACATCCCGAATGATTCACGGTAACAGCGTACCATCATCTGGGCATAGGCCTTGGCGATCCCGTAGGGATTATTGGCGTCGAATAACGTTGATTCTGTGGCATATTCGGCTTGAATATTGCCGTAGATTTCGCGGCTGGTCGCCTGATATATACGGGCGTTGGGGGCGTGGCGTCGCGCTGCCTCCATCACGCGCACCGGGCCAAGCGCCGTGACTTCGCCAGTGTAGAACGGCTGAGTCCAGCTATCAGCAGGGATTGATTGGGCGGCGATATTGTAGATTTCGTCTGGTTGGTGCTGGATGATCGCGGCGATGATACTTTCAGTATCGATCAGATCGGCGGCGGCAATCGCGATTTTTCCATAGAGGTGCTGAATATTTTCGTGGTAGATATTCGTGGTATGACGAATTGTGCCCATCACGTCGTAGCCTTTGGTCAGGAGTAGGTCGGCGAGAAACGAGCCGTCCTGTGATGAGACGCCGATGATCAAGGCACGTTTTGCCATCGTTCTTCCTCCACGCTCTCCAAAATGCAACACCAGGGCGGCAACTGCCGCCCTGGTGTCATAACGCTACTGTGGTCGTGCTGGTTGCAGCGCGGCGTTACCCCCGCTCTATGCGGGCAGGCGTGACCAGAACGCTTCGGGAATTGGCTGTTGGTACAGGGCGATGGTCTCACTGATCCGTTCGGGATGAGTCATGCCCACGACTGTGCTGGCGATGCGGGGATCACGGGTTGAGAACTGCAAGGCGGCAGCGGGCAATGGCACCGCATATTCCTGGCAGAGTGCATCGATCTGTTGCAAGCGGTCGAGCAGGGCTGGCGGTGCTGCGCGATACATATACCGCGGGTTCTGGCCTGGCCCCTTGACCAGCAGTCCCCCGCCGTAAGGCGCCGCGTTCAGCACGGCGATCCCTTTTTTCGTGGCATAGTCGAGCAGTGGCTCGGCGCTTTGATCAAGCAGCGTATAGCGGTTATGGGTGAGAACCGCTGCAAAGCCACCAAGTTCGAGCAAGGTCTGTAGCAGATCGATTGGGCCGCCAGCAACCCCCAGGTGATCAATAATTCCCTCACGTTGCAGATCGCGCAACGTGTCAATTGCGCCGCCAGGAGCGACAATTTCCTCGTAGGAGCCATATTCAGGGTCGTGCAGGTAGACGATAGCGAGATGGTTCACGCCCAGCCGTTCAAGGCTTTCCTCGACTGAGCGGCGAATGCGTGCGCCGCTAAATGAATTGGTTGCGGCGTCACGGTCGGCTTTTGTTTGCAGTATCGCGCCAGCCGGCAGGCCACCCATTTCGCGCAGGGCTAGCCCAATGCGGCGTTCGCTCTCACCAGCGCCGTAACTATTGGAGGTATCCAGATAGTTCATTGGGCTATTGAGGGCGGCGTGAATGGTTGCGATGGCGCGTTCTTCTGGCACTGCATAGTCGAAGGCCTTGGGCAAGCTACCCAGCGGGGCACAGCCCAGGCAGAGCGGGGGCACCATGATCCTAGTGTGCCCCAGTGGTTGACGCGGTAATCTTGCCTGGTTCGCCATTGTATCCTCTCTAGCTTGTTGCGTGATCGTTCAGCCAGCGTAGCGCGCTCTCAACCATTACCTCAACGCCGATAGCCATGCCGCGTTCGTCAATATCGAAGCGCGGATGATGATGCCCCCAGACCATGCCGCTAGCTTCGTCACGGGTGCCAACAAAGAAGAAGGTTGATGGGACGTGCATCGTAAACTCGGAGAAGTCCTCAGACCCCATTGTCTGTACACCTGGAACTGCCTCAACGACCCCTTCGACCTGGTTCGCCACTTCGCAGACCATTGCGGCCATCGCTGGATCATTGACTGTGGGCGCTACGCCACGGTGGTACTCGACGGTGGCGGTTGCTCGCATTGACTCGGCAATCCCTTTGATCAACTCTGGAATACGTTTCGCCAGGAGGTTGCCGGTCTCACTGTCGAACCAACGGACAGAGCCGCCGAAGTGGGCGGTGTCGGCGATGATGTTGTAGGCCGTGCCGCCAGCCTGGAAGACGGCAGTAGTGACGACGGCAGGCGAGAGTGGGCTCACTTCGCGGCTCACCAGTGTTTGCAGATTGGCGACGATAGTGGCCGCGACCATGACTGCATCGACGGTTGTATGAGGCATTGCAGCATGACCGCCCTTCCCCTGAATCTTCACGCGAAATGAATCTGCTGCCGCCATCGAAGGGCCAGGATAGGCGACGATGACGCCCAGGGGGACTTCCTGCATTACGTGTAGGCCCAAAGCAGCGTCAACTGTTGGATTCTCCAGTACGCCATCCGCAATCATCTTTTTGGCGCCACCTCGGCCTTCTTCGGCAGGTTGGAAGCAGAAGACGATCGTGCCAGGAATTTCCTCGCGGCGACTCATCAGGACGCGGGCGGCGGTCAGCATCATGGCGGTGTGGGCATCGTGGCCGCAGGCGTGCATCATGCCGCTCTGTTGCGAACGATACTCTACGTCGTTTTCTTCCTCAATTGGTAAGGCATCCATATCAGCTCGCAACAGCAGCGTTTTGCCAGGTTTGCCGCCGTGCAGTACGGCTTTAACGCCAGTGATGGCCAGCCCAGTCTGAATATCGGTGAAGCCCAGCGCCCGGAGGCGATCAGCAACAATCCCCGCCGTGCGAAACTCTTCCAGGCCAATCTCTGGGTGCATATGGAAGTCCCGGCGGGTGGCGATCAATTCGCCTTCCCACTCCCCAATTTCATCGTGAACTGACATTATCGTTGCCATTTGCCGTTCCTTTCGCTTATAGCGTGATCCTCTACGAGGTATCTGTTGCCGCGCTGTAGTCTACCACTGCGGATTGCCTGTTGTTGCGCAGCAGTGGGGGCGAGTGATTGACCGAGGGAGGGCTTTAGGCGTGCGGTTCGGGGTCGGGTTGCTCCTGGCCGCCAGTGGCTGCCTGCCCATAGGCCAGGTGGCGCGCGCCAGCATCGACATAGATAATCTCGCCAGTGACCGCTGCCGACCAATCGCTACAGAGCCAGAGCGCAGTTTTGCCGACATCGGCGATGGTGACGTTACGTTGCAATGGGGCGACTCTGGCAAACTCGCGGTGCATTGCACGGAAATTGCCAATCGCACTCGCGGCTAGGGTGCGGATTGGCCCTGCGCTGATCGCGTTGACCCGAATTTGTTGCGGCCCAAGGTCGTAGGCAAGGTAGCGCACACTGGCTTCCAGGGCGGCTTTTGCTACGCCCGCGACATTGTAATTTGGCACCACCTTTTCGGAGCCGATATAGGTGAGGGCGACAATACTGGCTCCGGGATTGAGCAATGGTTCGGCAGCTTTCAGCACAGCGGTCAGCGAATAGGCACTGACATCAAGGGCGAGTTGGAATCCTGCGCGGGTGGTGTTGAGATAGCGGCCACGCAGTTCTTCTGGTTTGGCACTGGCTGGGGCATGAATAATAATATCGAGGCTGCCGAATCGTTCCCGCACGTTGTCCATCAACTGCGCGATATCGTCATCACTCTGCACATCGCAACGTTCGACAAAGGTGCTGCCAACCTGTTCGGCCAGTGGACGAATCCGCCGCTCCCGTGAAGGACTTCGAAAGGTGAAGCCTAATTCGGCTCCTTCTGCCGCCAGGGCCTCGGCGATCCCCCAGGAGAGGGAATAGGCATTGACCATCCCAATGATCAGCCCTTTCTTCCCCGCCAGAATCCCCATCACGCTTTCCTTGGTGTTGCTACAGGCCAGCGAGTTCGCGACCTCGGGTCAGTAAGTCCTGGACGCGTTCTGGTGAGTTTGCTTCAGCATAGAGGCGTACCACTGGCTCAGTTCCTGAATAGCGTAGCAGGAGCCAGCTAGCATCTTCGAGAATATACTTGATTCCATCGATCTCGATCATGCGCTCAATTGGCACACCAGCGAGTCGCTTGGGTGCCGCTGCATGAATGTTGTCCATTACTGCAGCGGCTTGGGCTGTGGAGCAGGGGAGATCGATTTGTTCGAACGCCCAGGTGCCAACACGGGCGGTGAGTTCGGCCAGGGCAGTGTCCAGCCCGCCACGCTGCTGAACCAACTCAAGCAGAAAGAGGGCAGCGATAATACCATCGCGATAGGCAAGGTGGTCCCGGAAGGCAAACCCGCCAGTCCCTTCACCAGCAATAATTGCGCCTTGATTGAGGAATGCAGGAGCCATCGCGGTAAAGCCAACTGGTGTTTCAAATACGGGGACGTTGTATTGGGTGGCTAACAGGTCAATCATGGCTGTGCCATTGAGCGACTTGACGATTGGGCCAGACCACCCACGCGATCCTAGCAGATGCAGGGTGAGCAAGGCAAAGAGGGTTTGTCCATTGATATAGGCACCATTGGGCCCAATGACCCCGATGCGGTCGGCATCGCCGTCAAAGGCGATCCCCAGTGATGAGTTACTTTCCTGTACTACCCGGGTCAGCCGTGAGAGATTGGCGGCCACAGGCTCGGGGCCCTGGATTCCCGGAAAGAGCGGATTGGCCCCGCCGTTCATCTCGATAACCTTCGTTGTGCCTTCGTTAAAGAGGGTTGGCAAGATTCCCGCCCCGGCACCAAACATGGCATCGACCACCACCGTTAGCCCTGCTCCGCGTAGCGCCTCCAGATTGAAGTGCCGCTGCACACTATGGAAATAGCTCTCTAGCGGGTTGATCTGATCGAGATCACCATCATCTTCAGCATGCTTCAGGGAGCGGTATGGTGGTTGTTCGCCACTAGCCTGTAAGAGTACGAGTTGTTCTTCGAGCGCGTGCAGGAGTTCGCTAGATGCGGGGGCACCACTCTGATCGAAGACTTTGATGCCATTATACGCTGCCGGGTTGTGTGAGGCAGTGATCATCAGACCCGCGCTGGCTTCGCGCTCTACAATTGCCTGGCTGATGACTTGCGCAGGCACTGCACGGCTGGTGAGGTATACATGAAGGTTGTGTGCCGTGAGTACTTCAGCGGCAGCATTGGCAAAGCGGGCAGAATTGAAGCGGGTATCATAGCCAATGACGATACTGGGAGCAACGGGGGAGTCAGCACTGTGCTGTGCAAGCTGCTCGTGTAGGTTGAGGGCTACCGCGTGACTGACCTGACGTACGGCTGCAAAGGTAAAATCTTCCGCAATGATGCCACGCCAGCCATCTGTCCCGAATCGAGGGGCCCCTGGCATAGGTTCTCCATTTAGGGCGGTGTTGGCCCGCTGACGATTGTTCTGAATTCGTTCAGTGCCAAGCGTCATCCGTGGTCTGTCGCCCCATCCTTCGTTTGTCTTCGATCCCCTGTGCAGATCGACCGCTGCATAGCAAGGCAAAGTGCGTATTGTGCAGGGGAAGCCTAGCATAGGGCGATCCTGGTCGCAAGAGATACTGACGTTTCGTGGTCGTGATGCTTTTTTAGAGGTGATCGAGTTGGTCATCAAGCCAGGAGCCAAAGAGCCGCTGGGCAAGTCGCTGCCATTCGGCTGGATCAGTGGCCTCCAGGCGCATTGGGGTCAGATCTGGCCGTTGCGGAAGGGTGGTTTCGTGAGGCTTGGCGGTGGTGGAGGGGTATTCTGGTCGTGCTGTGGGCGGCTGATCGGTGGCGGCAAGGTCACTGAACAGTTCAACTGCTGGGGCAAACCGTGGTGACTTTGGCGCGTTCTCTGCGGTTGCCCGTTCAGCGGCAATGACTTCGTATGGGGCGAGGCCAGCGAGATCAACGCGGGGTGTTAGTTGCCATTCGTGATACGCACGGGCAAACCAGCGCCGATGGTCGGCAAGATCAAGGGTGGTGCCTGGGGGTAGATTGCGGAGCGTGCGCGAACGGCTACGTACCAAGTACGCCGCAAGTTCACTCAGTAACCGTCGTTCCTGTGGCCCCATTGCCCCTCTTATTCCCAGCGCAATAGCTACTGTCGCACCGCCGTTGCTCTCGCAAATCGTAGCACGCTTTTTCCCCCTTGCCAATGAAAAAACGGTGCCTGGGTGGAAAACCAGGCACCGTTTTCGCTGCGGAGGTGTGCCTGCTTAGGGGAGGCGCACACTCACTAACCCTTCATCGGTGAAGATGTAGACAGTATTGGTGGCCTCGTCGGCAGCAATTTCTCGCGCTCCAACCAGGCTTTTTCCATTAACGGCGGGCTTGAATGAAGTGATCTGGGTACCATCGCGAGCAACCCGAATGATCCGCCCTTCACGTGGGTCGAGGATGTAGAGCCATTTGCCGTCGAGCATCGCGGCGATCGCTGTTGGTCCCGTGAGGGGCGGGTTTACCCCAATGGTCAGGGTAGCCTTGACTTCACCCTGGTAGAGGTCGATCACCCGGCCATCAGCCATCAACAGATAAATATCTTTGTCTACTGCAAAATCAATCGCTTGCGTGATCTCGGACTGCGCCTTTGTCGTCGACCACAATTGCGGGGTTTGGGTGTAGGAGCCTGCTGGATATTTGACGACCTGCCCGCGCTCGGCTTCAAGGAAGTAGAGATTCCCCCCGAAGCTATCGACAGCAGTGACTTTGTGGCCGCTGGCCGCTAGTGGGCTGAGAGCCCAGCTACCGCCACTATCGCGGAGTATCCCCTGGGTTTCGGTGTAGGCAAAGAGCCCCGTTTCACGCCAGGCAATGCCGAGCAGGTTGCCAACAGCCGTACCGCCAACCATATCCCCTTTGGTCAGGATTTTGGTGAGCGCACCGCGACCATCAGCGAGGTAGACTGTGCCATTCAGGAAGAGGTAGTGTTTACCCCCACCAAGAACGATCTGTGGTCGGCCCACGATGGTGCTGCTGGAAAGCCCGCTGGGTAAGGCACCAATGATCGTCATGGCGTTCGGGTTGAGGCGTTGGATCGCTGTAACCTGATCGATCGCTCTGTCAATCGCCTCGGCTTCGGCAGCAATCCGATCCTGGCGACCCACCTTCTCTGCGCCAGGAATCGCCTGTAGTCGCTCGGGCAAGGCCAATAGCTGCTGGTAGCCCGCTTGCCGATCTGGTGAAGCGACAGCAGCCTCCCGCGTCTGAACGATTTGCGCCAGGGCGGTATCAAAGCGTGTTTGCTCTACCCGAACCTGATAGTTCCGCAGGGATACCATCAGCACGACAATAACGATCAGTAACCCCGCCAACAAGAGGAGTGGTAAGCCCCGACCAAGTGGGAGGCCGCCGGGTTGATACCGTTCCAGATTGCCGAGCGGCCAGACTCGCCGCCGCCGATTTTCCAGCAACTCGACATCCTGCTGGCGCACTGGTCGCCGCCGCTCACCAGTCGAGACAAGGCGCTCCAGACCACTACCAACGACCAGTAACGGTAGGGCGAGTAGTGAACCAAGCGCCTGGAACGGGTTTGCGCGTCGTTGGCGTG
Organism: Chloroflexia bacterium; assembly: GCA_039810045.1. Classification (GTDB taxonomy): domain Bacteria; phylum Chloroflexota; class Chloroflexia; order Thermomicrobiales; family CADCWN01; genus CADCWN01. The sequence continues at coordinate 2,220 of JBDHWF010000075.1, read as the reverse complement.
AAGGTAAGATTTCATCAAGTGGATCGTAGGGCTTCTCTGGGGCTGAAGTATGGGTATGTTGGCCTACATGATGATCCCTGAACTCATCATCCCAGCCCTGATCGGGTTCATACGCTAGGGCGTCTGTTTGGCGGCTATTGAGCCGCAGGGTGCCAATAGTAGGCCGCGCATCATCCTGTTCGTCTTCGGCTACTGCCTGCCAGTCGTGGTCAAACTCATCAGCAGCGGTCTGGCGCCGCTTGAAGGCTTGACGCGCCGCCAGCGGGAGCTTTTGCTGGAAGAAGCGCAGGTTGCGTCCTAGCCACGAAGGCGCGCCGTCTTCCTCTGCAAATTCGTCATCACTGGTTGGTTGCGCCTGATCGGTTGTGGCTGTGGTTGGCACGATGGCGATCGCCATTGCATAGGCAGTTGCATCTTGGCTTGTGGACTGTTCGGCGAGAAATTCGATTGCGGCGTCTGCGTCAGTGCCAAGCAATGGGTCAAGCGCTAACCCTTCGGTCGCCAACTGCCGTGCAATATTCGACGTGCAGAGGGTGATCAGGTCACCTTGCTCCGCAGTGGTGCGAAAGAGCAGGGGGGTCGCTTCTTGCGTTGCCCCAAGCCCCTGATGATCATTACGGGCGTGCGGTTGATACGATTCACCCCAGGTCAACAGTTCAGGCAGGGCTACCAGTTCCCCCGCCTGGGAGAGGAGGAGTTGGGTTGGTGGCACCTGGCAGATCCAGAGTTCGTCGTCGCGCAACACTAAGCAAGTAAGCCCAAGGAGAATCCGTTCGCCAGGGGTGGTGCGCAGGTTTTGCTGGTAGAGGGCGAGGTTTGCAGTATCAATCGCCGTGGCGAGAGTATCGAGCGGGTCAGCGGTGTCCTGCTGCGCGTAGATATCGTGAATCGCCTGGATGACACCAGCAGCGCTGATCATGGCCTGGGGTGAATCTTCTACCGCCTCGGCAATGATGCAGAGTTGATCAGTGCCACCATCAGCACGGCTGATTGGCGCAACCAGCAGTGTTGATTGCACTGCCCGGGCCTGAGCCTCCGGGAGCAGGAAGGTCGCCTGACTTTCTTCATCGCGGATAATCGTTGAGCGGACTGGGCTAATGGTCACAGCGCCCCCCTTGTGCTTCTACTACTGCACTGCTTCTTACTGATTGGCAGGCAACAACGCCACTATCACCCAACCACTCGGCACTCAGCGACACGCCCTGAGACGCTACCAGTCTGGGTGTACGTACATTATACGCTTTCAGCAGGGGGTTGTCTAGTGGTTTTTGCCAGGAAAAGCGCGTACGTACGCGCTTTTCCTGGTAGCCGTGGTTATTTATACGAGGAGCTATCGAGGGCGTCAGTGCCAGTAGGCAGCAGGGTTTGTACCTGCTCAATCACTTCGGAATCTTTCAGCACATGGGCAAGATCAAGGGCCTGATGCAGATGTTGCTGGGCTTCTTCTGGCTGCTGATGGAATTGCAGTAGGCGGCCCAACTGGAAGTGGGCTTGTAGGCGACCAGTGAGGTCGTCAGTCTGTTCAGCTTGCGAGAGCAATCGCCGATAGCTGGAGGCTGATTCCTCCCAACGGCCCAGTTCCTCCTGAATCCCCGCCAGTTCTTGCAGGGTGATCGCCGCCAAACGGGGATCACCAATCGCCCCAACCAGAGCAGCCGCAGCGGTGATTTGGGCCATTGCACCCTCACGGTCACGCCGGGAGTAGAGGAGTTTGGCATACCGGCGGTGCGCTTCAACCTGACCGCGCTTATCGTCAACGCGGCGAGCCAGAGCGAGGGCTTCAGCAAAGGCGCGGCGGGCGTCGTCATAATGGCGTAAGTCGCCATAGGTGCGCCCCAAGAGTGTTTGGTAGCGAATCACTTCGCGGGCATCGCCCAGGGTTTTATTCAGATCAAGGGCCTGATGATAATATTCCAGTCCGCGGCGGGGCTGGCCGCTATCGCGCACGAGCGTTCCCAGGCTGCCGAGGATATGCGCTTCAAGTGGTTTGTCGTTCCGCTGGCGGGCGGCGTTGAGGGCATCGGTGTAGTAGACAACCGCCTGTTCGCTATCGCCAGCGTACCAGGCACACCGCGCGAGGTGTGTTAGCCAGGTGGTGCGCGATTCTTCATCGCCAAGTTGAATGCTGAGGTCGACTGCCTGAGTGAGGGTACGGCTGGCTTCTTCCCACGCACCAGTCTCTGTCAAGAGTGCGCCCAGCCGACCGAGCGCGTCGTGTTC
>JBDHWF010000074.1:0-20483 GCA_039810045.1 Chloroflexia bacterium | reverse complement strand
TCAGGGCGGGTATTGGGCATGATTGGCAGATCCGTTGGCGGCGTAGCAATAAAGTCGGGCAGGTCGATAATCAGGCCCACAGTAGCTGAATAATTGGCTGCTAGCGTTACTGCCAGACTTTGCAGGCCATCCTGAACCGTTGCCCGAATCGCAGCGCGGTCGTTGCGGGCAATTGCCGGGATGAATGAATGGTCAATCGACCATTCGGCTGGGGCTTTCGTCGTCGCTGGCTCCTGTCCGCGGCGGAAGATTGTGGTTGTGCCAAGGTTGATGCGCAGCAATAATTCGCGGGCGATCACGTCGATCCCGTTACCGTTGGGAATGCCTGGAAAGAGGGCGTAGGTGCTGTGGATACTGCCAACAGCAGCATTGGCAAACTTGAAGGTGAGGGCGTTGGCATCCCAGTTTGGCAGTTCTTCCTGTGGCACGGCATTGCTGGCGTAGGCGGCATAGACCGAAGTGATATCGCCAGCGAAGTAGCGCATCAGATCGATCAGATGGGTATCCTGGTCGAAGACCTGTCCACCACCATACCGCTTATCTTTGATCCACTCGATCAGGGGGATTGTCCAATACCACCAGCCAGCGAGCAGCGTTGGTGGCAGGTCACCCAGGGCCTCACGGGCAATGTCAGTTGCTGGGTTGTAGCGCCATTGATAGCCAACGGAGCAGAGCACATCGTGCTGCTCAACTGCTGCAACCGCTGCCTTCGCTTCCTCAATCGTCGTCGCCAGTGGTTTCTCCACAAAGATATTGATGCCGCGTTCGGCGGCAAAGGCGATCTGGGTGGCATGGTCAATCGCTGGTGTGCAGAGGTAGACAACATCAGGTTTCAGTTGCTCTAGCATTTCCTGATAATCGCTGAATGGCGACGCCCCTGGTTCCGCGGCCAGCGCCTGCGCTGCATCGAGGCGCACGTCGGAGACGCCAACAATTTTTGCGGCAGCGATCCGCGCCAGATTCTGCGCGTGGTTCTTCCCCATTCTGCCCGCCCCAACAATCGCTACTGATACTGCCATCATTATGCTCCTTTACGCGAATCAGTAGTACAGGGTTATTTCAGGGCCTTTCGCGCTCGCTCACCTGTGCCCAAAGCGCGCGCATGGTGGCGACCGATTGCGCCAACGCTGATGGATCATCACCCGGTTTGCACTCGTAGCCGCACCAACCAGTGTAGTTTTGCTGGTGCAGTGCCGTGAAGATTGGCAGGAAGTCGATCCCGCCAGTGCCCGGTAAGCCACGGTTGTCATCTGAAAGATGCACCAGAGCGAGTTGTTTACCAACGGCGGCGATTTGGGCGGCACTGTCCTGGCCCTCGCGGGAGCAGTGGTAGGTATCTACCATCGTGGCGATCTGCTGTTGATTAACGGCGGCACAGAGCTTCGCGGCCTCTGCTGGCTCTACCAGCAAATGCGTCTCCGCGCGGTTGAGCGGTTCGAGGGCCACGGTAATTGGTAGGCCAGCGATGCGTTCGCCAAGTTCTGCCAGTTGGGCCAGCAAAATGGCGCGTTCCAGGTCTGCTATGGTGAATACTGGCGGGAATGGTCGTAGCTGGGCCGCACCAAAGATCGGCACCAGGATCAGGCAACTCGCCCCAACCTCGGCAGCCGCTTCGGCGCGGGCAACAGCGAGATCGAGCGCGGCAGCGCGGTCTGCGGCCCGCGGCGAGAGGAAGCTGGGCTGACGAATTTGCGAATAGACTGCGCCGACTGGCAGACCAGCGTCGGCCAGGACTTTCTGCGTGGTTGCTTCCAGGGTAGTTGCGCGGAGATCGATCCCGTCAAATCCGGCGGCGCGAGCAAGAGCGAGTTGGGCGGCAAGTGGTTGATCACCAAGCATTTGCTCGGCACAGGAGATTCTGAAGGCGGGCCTGTTCATCGTCGATCCCCTCCAGCCAGCCAGCAGCTGCGCAATAGACGGTGTCTCGGAAGGATTGCAATAATAATTGTTTTCCTAAATCAATCGTCTGGCAATAGTATCGCTAATCTGATATGCTGTCAAGCAGAATAATGATCAATTGTCAGACAATACCTATGGCTGTTTTGCTCGATAAAAACAGCCACAATAGGCGAAACGTAAGTGCTAGATCCTGGCACCAGTGCGCTCGTTTGCGTGTGAACCTGGAGCGGAGGGTGTGCCGATTTGGCGTGTAGTTATTCCATTATATAAAGTAATGCAACACGCTTTCCTGACCAACAGTGGGGGATTGCTACGGTAGAGGTATGAAATCATGGAAGCGCAGAATGCCTATGTTGGGGTGAATCATAGTAGTGTGCGACAGGGAAACCGTGCGGCAATCTTCCGTGCCATTCGCGCCTTTGGGCCAATTGCGCGTATCGACCTGGCGCGACAGTCGGGGCTGAATCCGGGAACCGTAACCAACATTGTTGATGAATTGATTGAGGCTGGGCTGGTCTCTGAAACGGGCCAGGGCCCCTCACGAGTTGGCCGTCGCCCAGTTTACCTGGAGATCAATGCCGCTGCACGATACGCGGTTGGCGTTGATATTGCTCGCGACGCGATCAGTGGGGCATTGATCGATCTCTCTGGTGGGGCAGTGGCCCAAACGCCGCGCATCACTGGACATTGGCATACTGGTGAAGCGGTCAATCAGGCGACCGTGGGGATTATCGATCAGTTGCTGCAGACCCTTTCCCCAACAGAGCGGTCAGCAGTGGTGGGCATTGGGATCGGGGCTCCGGGCCCGCGCAGTATCCGCAGCGGGCAATTTTTGGCCCCGCCGACATTTGGCGCTTGGGGGGACGACACTCTGCGGGACATGATCAGCGAGCGGTTTCAACTCCCGACTTATGTTGACAATAACGCCAATACCAGCACGCTGGCTGAACTCTGGTTTGGTGCGGGGCAGGGTGTAGTGAATCTCGTCTTGCTGACGCTTGGCACTGGCGTGGGAGGGGGGGTAGTGGTAGATGGTGAACTCTATCGTGGCGAACATGATCTGGCGGGGGAGCTTGGCCATCTCAGCATTCAATTCGATGGCCCGCGCTGCGCTTGTGGGAACTATGGTTGTTTGGAAATGTATGTGGCCGTTCCTCGTATCCTCGCCGCTATGCGGGCTGCCCTGGACTCTGGTGAGCCATCATCGCTCTGTCTGCCGAATGATGATACAAAGTCACTGACCCTAGATGCGGCAATCGGGGCCGCGATAGCAGGTGACCGCATGGCAGTGCGGATCTTTGCTGATGTCGCTCGTTACCTCGCTACGGGGCTCGTCACCATTGCCAACAGCTTTGACCCTCAGCTCATCTTGCTGGGCCGTGATCTTTCGCTGGCCGGGGATCTGCTGCTGGTGCCAGTACGCGAGATGGTGGCCGAGCGCGTTTTTCCACCACTCCGCGATCATCTGCGTATTGAAGTCGCTTCGCTTCCGAATGCCCCCACGATCGGCGCGGCGACCTTAGCGCTGCGCGAATTCTTCAGTGCGCCACTGGCGCAACTCTGAAGCCCATTACAGCGTAAGATCGTACCGTTCCTCGATTACTTCGCGGCCCCACCAGGCTGGCCCCTGTTCCGCTGTCTTGCGAAAGCCAGCGTCAAGATAGAGCTTTGCTGCGGTAGGCAATAGAGAGATCGTCCAGAGATAGACCGAGGTGCAGCCACCAGTGCGACAAAAGGCGAGTGCTTCAGCCACTAGCTGCTTTCCCAGACCCCGCCCGCGCGCTGCTGGGGCGACGAGCAACCAGCGCAACTGAGCTGCGCCATCTTCGCGCCCGACGATTCCAATCGAGCCAACCAACGCCCCATCCAATTCAGCCAGCCAGAGGCGGTCGCGATTGGGGCGGCTGACTTTACCCAGTTCGGCCAACGTCTCGGCCACGTAGGCCTCGAAGATTGGGCTCAGGCCATATTCAGTGGCATAGAGTGTGCCGTGTAACTCCGTCACCCGCCCAAGATCGCCTGGTCGCAGATCATGGCGTATTGTCAGAATCCCAGCGCTCATCAGCTTCCCCCCTGCCCTTGCTCACCAACCAAGCGCCCGCAAGCCCCAATATGCAACCATCCCCGCCAGAATGCAGGCCCACATCTTCTTGGTGCGCCAGGCTGCTACTGCGCCAAATCCCGCTCCGATGAACCGATAGATCCGTTCATCGCCAGTGCGCCCAAGAATACTGATCAACACCAGCGCCGTGAGCAATGCGATCGGCACATAGCGCAGGGCGCGTTCCCATTCTTCGGGTACACGTACATTCGGCAGTGCCATCCCCACTAGGCGGAGCGCGTAGATCCCCAGGCCCATCCCCAGCACTTCAAGCGTCAGGTTCATCGTGTGCCGCTCCGCTGCCAGCGATCGGCCATTGCGCCCGCAGCGCAGCCAGTAATACCTGCGCCGAGAATGGCGATACCGCTCGGCACGAGGCGCACCAGCAAGATTGTCGTCAGGGCGGCAACAATGACGACCAGCACCGCGATCCGCGTGCGTACTGCTGGCACCAGCACCGCCAGAAAGCTAAGGGTTACGACAAAGTCGAGGCCAAGCTGGCGTGGATCTGGCAGTAACCGTCCGATTGCCAGCCCAATCATGGTTCCCAGGTTCCAGCCGAGGAACATACTGACACCAGTCCCCAGGAGCGTTGGAATCCGTAGCTTGCCCCCTGTCGCCGCGATTCCAAAGGCGGCGTCCGTCAGAAAAAAGGCGGCGAGCAGGCGCTGGGGCCAAGTGGGATGCAGGCGGCGTCCGATGGTCAGCCCGAGCAGCGGAAGCTGGGCATTCAGCGCGAGGATGGTACTGAGCATCAGAATGAACGGCGCCCCAGCCCCGACCAGCGCGACGACACTGACCTGTGCGGCAGCGGAGAAGACGACCACGCTCATCAACTGAGTATCGAAGATCCCCATCCCAACCACCGCCGCGGTGACGCCGTAGGCGATCCCCGAGGGGATGGCTCCAGCCCAGAGTGGTAGCATCGCGACAAATCCGCGCTTGAAGTTCGCCTGCCAGACCCGCCGTCGCCGCAGCTGCCGGAGTTGACTATGTTGCATTGGGGCCATCGCTACCTTGGTTCGCTGAGGTGTCGTATCGTAGAAGCTCCCAGCATGACCGATAAAATTAGGTTGGCGCTGATCGTTCTGCACACCAATTGCCGTAGTAGGGCGTCACGCATTGTACCAGAGCAGGCGAATCGGCAACGGCAACAATGCTTTTCCTGCGGCGACCCGTATCGCTACAACCCCACGCATCCTGCCGAACGGCAGCAATACTGCTGGACATTTCGCCGAGTTTCGCTATACTTTGCGGTGAGTTTTGGGCTCGCGCAAGCCAGCGTGCCCACACAACGATCTCCTACGCCGACCTAGCTCAGTTGGTAGAGCAGCTGTTTCGTAAACAGCAGGTCGCGGGTTCGAGTCCCGCGGTCGGCTCCCCGGAAAACCTAGTAATAGCAAGGAAAATGCCTACTCCGCCTGAAAGCAGAGTAGGCATAATACTGGGTTTGTAGCTAAGTTTACAGCCACTGGGCTAGAGCGGGGCTTTCAAGGGCGGTTGCATAATCTTTGGAAAGTTACCGTGATCTCACTCCAGGATACCCGGTAGGTTGAGGCCATGCTCTTTGGCGCAGGCGATCGCCAGGGCGTAGCCTGCATCGGCGTGGCGCATGACCCCGGTGGCCGGATCGTTCCACAGCACTCGCTCAATCCGGCGGGCGGCATCGGCTGTGCCGTCGCAGACGATTACCATGCCTGCGTGCTGCGAGAAGCCCATGCCGACACCGCCACCATGATGCAGCGACACCCAGGTCGCGCCGGACGCGGTGTTGAGGAGCGCGTTGAGCAGGGGCCAGTCCGAAACGGCATCAGAACCATCCTGCATTGCCTCCGTCTCGCGGTTGGGGCTGGCTACTGACCCTGCGTCGAGGTGGTCGCGCCCGATCACAATCGGGGCGCTCAATTCGCCGCTGGCAACCATCTCGTTGAAGGCGAGGCCCAGCCGATGGCGGTCGCCGAGACCAACCCAGCAGATCCGTGCGGGCAGCCCCTGGAACTGGATACGCTCACGCGCTAGATCGAGCCAGCGATGCAAATGCGCGTTCTCAGGAAGTAACTCTTTCACCTTCGCGTCGGTGCGATAGATATCTTCCGGGTCGCCGGAGAGGGCAACCCAGCGGAATGGCCCGATACCACGGCAGAAGAGTGGGCGGATGTAGGCAGGCACAAAGCCGGGGAAGTCGAATGCGTTGGTGACGCCTTCTTCCTGGGCCATCTGCCGGATATTGTTGCCGTAGTCGACGGTTGGAATGCCCTGATGATAGAAGTCCAGCATTGCGCGAACCTGCACGGCCATTGAAGCCCGCGCTGCCTGGGCGACCGCCTGTGGGTCACGCTGGCGCCGTTCTTCCCACTCGGCCACGGTCCAGCCCTGCGGTAAATAGCCATTGACTGGATCATGCGCCGAGGTTTGGTCGGTGACGGCATCTGGGCGTATGCCACGGCGTACAAGTTCGGGATAGATGTCGGCGGCATTGCCGAGGAGGGCGATTGAGATTGGCTGTCCCCCCGAACGGGCGGCCTCGAGCAGAGTCAGCGCGGTGTCCAGGTCTGGGGCCTGCCGATCCACATAGCCAGTCCGTAGGCGCATATCGATCCGGCTTTGCTGGCACTCAATCGCCAAGCAGGAGGCTCCGGCCATGGTCGCGGCAAGCGGCTGCGCGCCGCCCATACCCCCAAGGCCAGCGGTCAAGATCCAGCGCCCAGCCAGGTTGCCGCCGTAGTGTTGACGACCAAGTTCCGCGAACGTCTCATAGGTGCCTTGCACGATCCCCTGACTGCCGATATAGATCCATGATCCAGCCGTCATCTGGCCGTACATCATCAGCCCTTTGCGGTCGAGTTCGTCGAAATGTTCCCAGGTGGCCCAGCGCGGTACAAGATTCGAGTTGGCGATCAGCACGCGCGGCGCGTCTGCGTGCGTGCGAAAGACACCCACTGGCTTGCCAGATTGCACCAGCAGCGTTTCATCGCTTTCCAGCGCACGCAGCGCTTCGACAATACGGTCGAAGCTCGGCCAGTCGCGGGCGGCCCGCCCAATGCCGCCATAGACCACGAGATCGGCAGGGCGTTCGGCTACTTCGGGGTCGAGGTTGTTCATCAGCATCCGCAGTGGGGCCTCGGTAAGCCAGCTTTTGGCGGTGAGGGCGCTACCACGCGGGGCGCGGATTACACGAGCCTGTGCGACCTGGTGGGATGTGATCATCAGAAGGGCCTCCTCTCTTGCAATAATGGGCTTCGATCTCGACTTATGCGAACGCCTCGACGATACCGGGTAACGCCATGCCACTCGCCTCCGCGATCGTTCCGTTGCGAACCAGCGCGATTGCCGCTTCAAGGTCAGGGTGAAAATACCGATCCTCACCAAGTGTGGGTACCGCCGCCCGGGTGACCGCTCGTACTGCTTCAAGCGGTGTGCTTGACCGTAGTGGGAGGTGGAAGTCGCAGCCTTGCGCGGCGGCGAGCAGTTCGATACCAATCACAGCGGTGGCATTGGCGATCATTGGCAGAAGTCGGCGCGCACCATGCGCCGCCATCGAGACATGATCCTCCTGGTTAGCCGAGGTGGGAATCGAGTCAACGCTGGCTGGGTAAGCGCGCTGCTTGTTCTCCGAGACGAGTGCTGCTGCCGTCACCTGGGGGATCATGAAGCCAGAATTGAGACCGGGCTTGGGTGTCAGGAACGCTGGCAGGCCGGAGAGGGCGGGATCAACGAGCAGGGCGACCCGGCGTTCGGCCAGCGAACCGATCTCGCAGATCGCCAGCGCCATCGTGTCAGCAGCGAAGGCGACTGGCTCGGCGTGGAAGTTCCCGCCCGACAGGGCCTCCCCACTTTCAGCGAAGATCAGTGGGTTGTCCGAGATACCATTTGCCTCTGTCGCTAGCGTCACTGCTGCTGCCCGTAACAGATCGAGGCACGCCCCCATCACCTGGGGCTGGCAGCGCAAGCAGTAAGGATCCTGCACGCGCTCGTCGCCTGCCAAATGCGAGGCGCGGATGGCGCTTCCGGCGAGCAACGCTCGTAGCGCGGCGGCTGCTTCAATCTGCCCGCGATGCTGCCGCAGTTGGTGGATTCGTGGGTCGAACGGGACATCCGAGCCGCGTGCCGCATCGGTCGCCAGGGCCCCGGTGACGAGTGCTGTCTGGAAGAGGACTTCTGTCTCAAAGAGGCCAGCCAGTGCACAGGCGGTTGAAAACTGGGTGCCGTTGAGCAGCGCCAGACCTTCTTTAGGGCCGAGTGCTAACGGCGTCAGGCTGGCTGTCGCTAAGCCCTTATCTGCTGGCATCCGGCCCGCTGGTGTGAAGACCTCACCAACCCCCATCATCGTCGCCGTCATGTGCGCCAGCGGGGCGAGGTCGCCAGAGGCCCCAACCGACCCTTGCGCTGGCACAACTGGCACAATGTCGCGGGCGAGCATCGCTTCCAGCAGGTTGAGCGTGGCTGGCTGGACACCAGACGCACCCTGCGCCAGACTGGCGAGTTTCAGCGCCATCATCAGGCGCGTAATTGCCTGCGGTAAGGGCTCTCCTGTGCCAGCAGCGTGCGAAAGCACGAGGTTTCGCTGAAGGGTCGCGAGGTCAGCGACGCCGATGCGGACGCTGGAGAGTTTGCCGAATCCGGTGTTGATCCCATACACCGGCTCCCCCCGGTCGATAATCGCGGCGACGGTGGCAGCGCTTTGTTCGACGGCAGGCCAGCATTCAGCGGTGAGAGTTGGCCAAGCCCCTCGGTAGATGGTGTGCCACTCGCTGAGGGTGGCAGCACCGGGATTGAGTACGATCGCGGTCATTGGCCCCTCCAAACGCGATGGTTGAGTGGATTGAATCCCAGCCGATAGACGAGTTCGGCGGGCTGCTCGATATCCCAGATGGCCAGGTCGGCCCATTTCCCTGGTTCCAGGGTTCCCGTCTCGGCGAGGATTCCCAGCGCTCGCGCTGCCTCGCGGGTCACGCCGCTGAGGCATTCCTCCACGGTGAGGCCAAAGAGCGTTGCGGCCAGGTTCATCGCCAGTAAGAGCGAGGTCAGTGGTGAGGTGCCTGGATTCGCGTCGGTGGCGACCGCCAGATGGACACCATGACGCCGGAAGCGCTCGACTGGCGGTCGAGTAGTCTCGCGCAGGAAATAGAAGGCCCCCGGCAGGAGCACGGCGACTGTGCCAGCACGAGCCAGGGCGGCAGCGCCCGCTTCGTCGGTGTGTTCGAGGTGGTCGGCTGATAAGGCGGCGAATTCTGCGGCGAGCGCCGCTCCGTGGAGGTTCGAGAGTTGGTCGGCGTGTAGCTTGACTGGCAAGCCGAGCGCCTGCGCGGCGCGAAAGACGCGCGTTATTTCAGCAGGGGAGAAGGCGATTCGTTCACAGAACCCATCGACCGCGTCAATCAGGCCCTCGTTGGCGAGCATTGGGAGTATCTCGTCGATGATTGCGGCGATATATCCGGCACTGTCGCCCGCTCGTTCTGGCGGCAGCGCGTGGGCACCGAGGAAGGTCGCCTTAACCGTAACTTCTCTCTCCTGACCCAATTGGCGCGCGACCTGAAGCGCTTTCCGCTCATTTACCAGATCGAGCCCGTAGCCCGATTTGATCTCAATCGTGGTGACGCCTTCAGCGATGAGGGTGTCGAGGCGTGGTAGGGTTTGTTGCAGCAGGTCGGCCTTTCCAGCGGCGCGTAGCGCCCTGACGGAGGAGATGATTCCGCCACCGGCACGGGCGATTTCCTCGTAGGTCGCGCCTGCCAGCCGCATCTCGAACTCATGGGCGCGATTTCCCGCGTAGACCAGGTGTGTGTGGCAGTCGATCAGGCCTGGGGTAATCCACCGCCCCGCACAATCAATGGTCTCGGCTGCGGTCCGCAGTATCGGCGGCAGTGCTGCTGCTGCTCCAGCGTAGACGATCCGCCCATCGCGTGCCGCCACCGCTCCGTCTATGATCGTCCCTAACCCTGGAAACTGCTTGGCGCAAGTGACAAGGTTCGCGTTGTGCCAGAGGCGAACAATCCCTGGCTGCGCTTGATCGGCTGGCATCACGCATTCCCCTTTCCCGCGCCACTTGCTAGAATATGTATAGACATATTCAATCATATGCCTCACCCTTGGTCAAGAGGGTGTTACTCCGCAAACGACGTAGTGGTAGCTGCCTACGCTCGTTCTGTCTGCCTTTCGTGCGGAGCAATGGGGATCGGCTGTGGGTGTGGTGGGTGGCCTATACTATCGTGACGCCAGTTGCGCGGTGGCGCGCTCGCTGGCGCATTGGCTGGTGGCTGTGGTGATACGAAGGGGTGGTTGGTGGCGAACTCACTTCAGCAACGGATCCTGGATGATCTCAAGGAGCAGATCGTCTCTGGAGCGTGGCCACCAGGGTATCGGATCCCATTCGAGTATGAGCTAACCGCACAGTATGGATGCTCGCGTATGACGGTGCATCGTGCGCTGACCCAACTCGCTGAGGCTGGCCTGATCACCCGCCGCCGTCGGGCGGGGAGCTTCGTGATGCAACCAACGTCGGAAGCAGCGGTGTTGGAAATCCACGACATCAAGACTGAGGTGCAGTCGCTTGGGTTGCCCTATCGCTACGAACTCACTGCCCGCCACCAACGCCTCAGCACTGGCTCCGATCGCCAGCGCTTGGACTCCCCGAAGGCGGGGCCAGTGTTAGAGCTCGTCTGTCGCCATTTCGCGGGCGCACAACCGTTCTGCCTCGAAGAACGACTGATCAATCTGGCGACTGTGCCAGCAGCAGCGGCGGCGGACTTCGCCGCGATCGCCCCAGGCCCCTGGCTGCTCAATCGTGTGCCGTGGAGCGTTGCCGAGCATCGGATCCGGGCCACTGGTGCGGACGCGGAGACAGCGATGGTCCTTGCCGTCCCTTCTGGTACGCCCTGCCTGGTGATCGAGCGGCGTACCTGGAGTGCGGGACAATCAGTGACCCATGTCCGCTTGACCTATGTAGGCGACCGCCATGCCCTGGTGGCGCGGTTTGCCCCTGCGGAAAGTGCGCTGGGGTAGCCAGCGCGCTCTCATCCGCTCCGATGATCAGCCTGGGATAACGCTGGGCCTGACTAATCAGTGCGCCTTCAGAAACGGGATCACGGCGTCGCGGAATGGCGCATAGTTGTCGCGGCGGATGTTGTGTCCGGCCCCCTCAACGCGCACGACCTGCCCAGAGCGCAGGAGTTTGGTTGCCTCTGCAGCCGCTGCTGGTGAAACGATTGCCCCGCGCTGTGGATCAGCAGTGATGAGGAGGACGGGGCAGGTGATCTGACGGGCGATTTCGCGCCAGTCAGTAGCGAGCCGCCGTCGTAGTCCGTCCACCAGGCTGAGGTCAAACTGTAGCCGGGAATCGATCCAGAGCGCGCGATCTTCATCCGACCAGGTGGGATTTGCTTTGATCGCCAAGGCTTGGCGTTCTTCAGGCGGTAACGTTGGCAAGGTGCGGATCACGTCCAACCACTCTGGTGAGCCAACTGCACCGGGCAAGGCTGGTGACGGATTCGCATCGCGCCAGCCCGGATCTTCGAGGACCGCACAGCGGATCTGATCGCCCAGTTGCGCTGCCACGGCGGCTGCGGTTCCGGCCCCCATCGAATGCCCGATCAGGGCGGGGCGGTCTACGTTGAGGCTGGTAATTGCGGCGATGGTGTCGTCGCGAAGCTGGTGAGGATCTGGATCCGGGCCGGGGCTATCCGACAGGCCATGCCCTGCGGCATCGAGCGCGATCAGGTCGTAGTCTTCTTGCAGATCTCGAGCGAGTGGCGTCCAGGTTAGCCCGTTGTTGGTGAAGCCGTGAAGCAGAACTACCGTTGGTTTGCCCGGCGTGCCCGCCCGATAGTAATGGAGCTTCCGCCCATCAATAAGCAGATCGCCGTCCTGCCACGCAACCATCTTACCCCTCCTGTCGCTCATCAGTTACAGTTCGGTGATTCTATCATCTCTGGCCCTGAGTATTATCTGAGGCGACGAAGCGGCAATGCCATGCGATAATCCGGCATCGTTGGGATCGGTAGCGCCTGACGTTTGGCCTCAAACCACCATGTTGTTGCAGTAGAAGACAATGGAGCAACCCACAATGAATACTGATCTTACCGGGCAGGTGGCTCTTGTTACGGGTGGCGGGTCGGGGATCGGCGCAGCGACTTGTCAGACACTGGCGCAGGCCGGGGCAGCGGTCGCCGTGGTCGATCTGCGACTGGAACCTGCCGAGGCAGTCGCGGCGGCAATTGAAGCTGCTGGGGGCCGAGCGATTGCCATCGCCGCAGATGTGCGGGATGAGGAGGCAGTACACGCAGCAGTCTCGCGCACGGTGGAGACGCTTGGTGGGCTGCAGATCGTCTTTGCTAATGCCGGAATCAATGGGATGCAGACGCCGATTGAAGAGATGACGCTCGAAGAATGGCGGGAGACGATCGATACGAACCTGACTGGTACTTTTCTGACGGTCAAGCACAGTATTCCGCATCTGCGGGCGGCGGGTGGTGGGGCGATTGTGATCACTGCCTCGGTCAACGGCAACCGTCTTTTCTCGTTGCCGGGGTATTCAGCCTACTCCACCTCAAAAGGTGGTCAGGCGGTCTTTGCGCGGATGGCTGCCCTTGAACTGGCTCGCTGGGATATCCGCGTCAACACTATCCTCCCCGGGGCGATTCGCACGAATATCAACGAACGCACCTATCGCCGTAACCTTGATGCGGTCAGGTATGACCTGGGTTTGCCAGAGAAGTTCCCGCCGTTGGGTGGACGTGTTGCTGAGCCCGCAGAGGTGGCTGACCTGGTGTTGTACCTCGTCTCCGATGCCAGCCGGTACATTACGGGTACAGAGGTCGTCATTGATGCCGGGTATACCCTATTGCGCGGATAATGGCAGACACAGAAACGGTGGGGCGTGCGGAAAGGAGCGATAATGCGATTGGCAGGGAAGCGGGCACTGATCACTGGCGCGAGTCATGGTATCGGCAGGGCCATCGCCCTCGCCTTCGCGCACGAAGGGGCAGACGTAGTGCTGACCTATCGTGCGCGGGCAAGGGGCGCAGAGGACACTATCGCCCAGATCAGGGGCCTGGGGCGGCGAGCCTTCGCTATACAGGCAGAGATGACCAACCTGGATCCAGGGGTAGTCGATACCGCTGTAGAACTGCTGGGTGGGCTGGATATCCTGGTCAACAATGCGGGTGGTGCCCGCGACGGCGCGTTCCTCGACCTGACCCTGGACGACTGGCGCTATACGCTTGATCTCTGCGTGACCGCGCCGTTTGTCTTGGGGCAGCGTGCCGCCCGCCAGATGGTCGCACAAGGTGGTGGGGCGATCATTAATATCTCCTCAGTTCATTCTACCCACGTTTGGGCGAACGATACGCCGTATGGGGTCGCGAAGGCGGGGCTGAATCGCCTGACACAGAGTATGGCGACCGAACTGGCCCATCTCGGTATTCGCACGAACTGTATCGCCCCTGGCTACATTAATATCGCTGAGACGAATGAGGAACAGGCACAGTATGATGCCACCGATGGGCAGGCAGCGCCCTGGATTGTGGCACAACGCACGGCCAGCCCAACGGAGATCGCTAGCGCTGCGCTCTTCCTGGCTTCGGATGAGGCGTCATATATCAATGGGCAAACGATCTTCGTTGATGGTGGCCTGCTCCACCCAGCGATTACCACTGCCGACTACATGAAAGGCTCGCGTGCGCGTGGCGAGTTTTCTGGCTGACGCCAGACCGCCACAGGTTGTCACGTGCCAGAAGGTTAGAGGAGGAATCTATCAATGACCGTGCCACTACCCCCATCGATTGACCAGCGTCCGCGTGGCGAGCGCGTCGCTGGGAAGGTTGCAATTGTGACTGGCGGCAATGCTGGCATTGGCCGTGCCGCTGCTGAACTGCTCGCCCGTGAGGGTGCGCGTGTTGTCGTCGCCGCCCGCACCGCCGAGACTGGTGAGGAAACGGTGCAACGGATCGTGGCAGCCAATGGCGAAGCCATCTTCGTGCGCACCGACGTTGGGCGAGAGGATCAGTGTATTGCGCTGGTTGCCGAAACGGTTCGGCATTTCGGGCGTCTCGATGTCCTCGTTAACAATGCCGCGATCTATCCACGGGCAACGCTTCAGGAGACGACAATCGCGCTTTGGCGTCAGATTATGGCGATAAACCTGGAAGGTCCGCTGGTTCTCTGTCGTGAGGCAATCCCGCAGATGATCGCCAGTGGCGGTGGTTCGATTATCAATGTCGGCTCTGGCAACGCCAAGGGTGGCGCGGCGAATCTGACACCCTACTCGATCTCTAAAGGCGGGTTGTGGACGCTGACCCGCAACGTTGCTGCGGCCTTCATTGGCGATAATATCCGTGCAAACTACCTCAATCCGGGTTGGAATCATACCGAGACAGAGAAGCAGGTTCAGGCACTTGAAGGGCATGATGCCGCTTGGCTCGCCGAAGCCGCGGCAAATCTGCCTGCGGGGCGCACTTCGGATCCGTCCGACGCCGCCTACGCCATCCTCTGGCTAGCCTCGGACGAGTCAAGCTTCGTCAACGGTCAGGATATCAGCACCGACGGTGGTACGCCCGGTGGGGCTAGTCGAGCAAAACGCGCTGTATGAGGCCTGAAGCGAGAAATTGCCTGAGAATCCGTTGCCTGTACGCTTCGTCATCCACATACTGCAACAGGTAAAGGATCTTCTCCATTCGCCCCAGTTCCGCAACCGTAGCGTACAGCCAGGGCATATCTGTGTAGCGACCCCCATTAACAAGGCCGCAACTTTATAAACATCAACGCCATTGAGTAACGTAAATTACATTCAAGTGATGCAGTTGCTATTGTGCGGAGGGAGGATGTTTGGATTCACACGCTTGGTCAATCCAGGTTGTGGCGAGGTGACCACGACGTTTTGACGTGGGCTAAGCGGAAGCCATTCTTTTCCAGATTTTGTTGACTGCGTGACGTAAACGCTGTGGTCACCACAACCAGTTCACTGGTCTGCGCCGCATCCGCTAGCCGTGCGCGAATCAGCGCGGTCTGGGCACCCAGACCACGGAACGCTGGCAGGGTCGCTGCCCCTGCTAAGTACGCAATACCCTCATGCGCAGTCAACGTGGCCACAGCAGCGGGTTGTCCGTCCACCGAGGCGAGATACCGCCGCACATCGTCCCCCTCATTCTCGAGGCACGCCAGCGCACGTTGAACAGGGTCACGGAATTCATACCCGTCCACAAGCACGCTGTTGAACAGGCTGATCTCTTCCCCCACCGCGAGTTCACGAATCGATACCCGCGAGACGGAATGCTGATCCGGCACCTGCGCCACGGTGTAGAGGGTGGCCCCGACACTTCGCGCCGTGAACTGTCGGTCAAATAACACTCGACTGACCGCTGGGGTCAAGTGTGTGGCCCACATGCTGACGGTCGGCGAAATGTTCATACTTGTGTAGAGGCTTAGCAGAGGATCTAGCTCATCCAAGGATGCTTCGCTCAATCCCATGATGGTGTTGTACCAAGGGAGTGTAGGAAGCTTCCCGACGCGGTAGGCCAGCAGGTCACGGTGTTGATGCACAATGACCGCATAAGGGTTTCCCGGCAGCGCTGCCGCGCGCCGCAGCGCGTCATACCCTTTGCGACGGGCTGCCTTTTCAAGCCGATCAATCAGGGCGGTCGTAAGCACGGGGAATGTGACCATGCAGTCTCCAAGGCGTTTCGTCAAGACGAGAAAAACAAGTAAATGCCTACCCGTGCCGCCCAAACTGTCGCTCAAGGTCGCCAAGATTCACCTGGAGCATCGTTGGGCGACCGTGGGCGCAGGTGCGTGGTAGCGTCGTGCGTTCCAGTTGCCCGATCAGCGCGCGCATCTCTTCCAGGGTCAGCACCTGATTGGCACGGATGGCGCTGTGGCAGGCTGTGGTACCAGCCAGTCGTTCCAGCCAACTGGTCGCCTGTCCCCCTTGCGCGGCTTCTTCGATAATCGCCAGTAATGTTTCGCCCAAATTTCTCACGCGACTGGTCGCCAGGGGCGCAGGCACGGCGCGAACGGCCCAGGCACGCATACTGAATGGCTCAAGCGCGAAGCCAAGCGCGGCGAGATCGGCCCCAGCGAGTTCCAACGCCTCAATCTGGGCGGGCGTGAGGTCGAGGACCAGTGGTTCAAGGAGCAACTGACTGTCGGGTGCGGCGCGTTCGGCTCCAGCCAGTAGCTGATCGAGCAAGATCCGCTCGTGGGCGGCGTGCTGGTCGATCAGAAAAACCCCCTCTGGCCCTTCGGCAATGATATAGGAGGCTCCCGCCTGACCCAGCACGCGCAACGGTGGGAGGCGTCCGGGGGGACGCTCAGGTGTCCCCGGCGCTGGTGGTGGTGCCTCAATTGTTTGTGGGGTATGCGTCAGGGTGGTTGCGGGCAGGCCATTGCGCTCTGGGACAGCGGCAACGGCGGGGCGGATCGGATCTTCGTAGCTGATCGCCCCGAGTGGTTCCAGCGTCCCTGTTGGTTGCGGCCAGCGTACTGGCACTCCAGTTGAGAGCGCGCCTTGTTGGTACGGTTCGCTGTAGGCCGTCGGCGTTAGCGTGAAATCGGGGATCGCCGTGCGGCCAAAGTGGAGAACGGCGGCGCGAGTGGTGCGACTGAGGGCGCGGCCCACGGCCCGCTCATCAAGGAAACGGACTTCACTCTTGGTTGGGTGAACATTGACATCGACCAGTTCGGCGGGGATCTGGATGTCGACCGCTGCCAGCGGGTGTCGCCCGATCATCAAGAGGCTGTGATAGGCTTCTTCTAAGGCGAAACCGAGCGAACGATTCTGAATCCAGCGTCCGTTGACATACAGTAAGATTCCCTGACGGTTGGCGCGATTCAGCGCTGGTGCGCTGACATATCCTGCAACGCTGATCTGCGGAACCTCAGCAATATCAGGATCGAGCGGCAACATCTGTGCCGCAACATCGGCCCCATAGACGCTGACCAGGGCGTTGTGTCTGCTGCCGCTTCCGTCGGTGGCGATGGTGCGCCGACCATCGACTGACAACTCGAAACGCACGGCGGGTCGAGCCAGGGCGTAGGCGGTAACGATTCTGCCGATCACGCCATGTTCGGTTGCGGCAGCTCGCAGGAATTTCAACCTGGCTGGGACATTGGCAAAGAGGTCGCGTACAGTAATGGTCGTGCCAGGTGGGGCAGCGAGCGGTCGCGGTGTTGTTTGCTCGGCGCCGTGACTGATAATCTCGTAACCTGATGGTGCATCGGGCGGGCGACTGACCAGGGTTACCTGGGCAACGGCGGCCAGCGAACTGAGCGCTTCGCCGCGAAAACCCAAGGTGGCGATCTGGTTCAGATCATCAGCAGTACGTAGCTTGCTGGTGGCGTGTTGCTGCAATGCCAGCGGTAGCTCGGAGGCTGGAATACCGCAGCCATCATCCGTGACCTTTAGCAGGTCACGACCACCAGCGCGTACCTCAACGCTGATCCGCGTTGCGCCAGCATCCAGGGCGTTTTCCAGCAACTCTTTCACTGCCGAAGCAGGCCGTTCGACAACTTCTCCCGCTGCAATCTTGCCAACGAGATCGGGCGGTAACAGGGTGATTGGCATCGCGGTCGAGGCTCCTTCGCCGTCAGTACGTACACGCTTACATAATAGTAGTGTAGCATAGGCGCTGTTGCACAGTTGCCGCATTGATCCGTCACAAGTATGCTAACGCTGAGCGACACAAGAGAGGCGATGATCGACGATTGTAGCGAACAGCAGCCGATTATTCTCCTGGGTTTCCCGTCCTACCTGGCGTGGCGGGTGACGATTAATCTGCTGCGCGAGAACACTGTCCACGTTCTCGCCCTGGTTGATCCAGCAGTCAGCGGGCGGGCGGAAATCGCCGAGCGCGAACTGCACCGCCACGTGGCGGCATTGGCAGGCCGCTTTCGCTGGCAACACTGGCAGCCTCTAGCGGCAGATTTTGGCCTGGGTCAGCGTAGCCAGACGTTGCTGGCTGCCGCTCAGCAGATTATTGACCTGACCGATCCTGGTACACCCTGTCAGTATCGGGTCAGTAATGAACTATTGCCCAGTCTACGGCTGGCCGCACGTTGTCCACGACTAGCGCGCTTCGAGTTTCTTTCGTCAGCATTTGTTTCAGGCAATCGGGAAGGAGTGGTCACTGAAGACGATTTCGCCTGTGGTCAGCAGTTCAAAAATCGCTGGGAGGTGCAGTTATTTCAGCATGAGCAACAGGTACGTGCTGCGGCCCTGCCAATAACACCAACGATTTATCGACCAACGTTTCTGGTTGGTGATTCACGCAGCGGTGAGATTGATCACTTCTCCGGGGCCTACGCGCTACTTTTCTTGATTGAACGGTTGAATCAGTTCAATCTGCCCCTGCCAATGTTTGGTGCAGGGAAAAACCTGGCTCACATTGTGCCAGTCGATTACGTGGCCAGAGCGATCGCGCACTTGGCGCGCGACTCCGCAGCGGCAGGCCAGACCTTTCATCTGGTTGATCCCGATGCTCCGCGGATCTGGCCGGCCTATCGTGATAGCGCCCTGCTGCTGATTGGTCGCCGCCCAACCTATCAGCTGGCACCCGTAGTCGGGCGGCAACTGCTACGAGCGCGGCTGTTGCGGCAAGGAGACATATCCCACAAAATCATCGATTACCTGCTGCACCATAGCACCTACACGACTGCCAACAGTCACACGCAGTTAGCCCCAGCAGGAATCTTCCCCCCATCGTTCAAGGAGTACGGCCCCAAAGTCGTAAACTTTTTTGCGGCACACTGCGATGATCCTCAATTCAGTGGACGTTTGGCATAATAGCGTGGTCAATCAATGAGCGAGAGGAGTAAGGAATGTCGAATGCGCCAACCGCAGAAGGGACACTGGCCCGTTTACGAGCGAATGCAGCTAGAGCTGGAATCCCACTTTCCGAGGAAGATATTCAGCAGATTACTGCTGGGCCATTCCTGGGGAATGTCGATGCCTTCGTCAATCTTGTCCAGCAAACGCCACCCGATACAGTGCCCGATGATCTGAAAGACTGGGCTGACCTCAGTGCAACGGTCGCTGTCGGAGCCACTGACCCACCATCGCCAACGACGACGACAATGAACCCGCGTGATCCATTTGCGCCACTCTATGTCGTTGCGGCAGCAATTGCCGCAGGGGAAGTCACCCCCACGGAACTGACGGAATTGATGCTGGCCCGGATCGCTCAATATGATGATGCGTTGAACGCATATCAACTGGTACTGGCTGACGAAGCCCGCGCTGCAGCAAAACAAGCCGAGACAGAAATGGCCGCTGGGCGGGTTGGTGGCCCGTTGCACGGTGTGCCATTTGCGATCAAAGACTTGCTGGCAACAGCGGGGATCACCACGACAGCGGGATCAAAAGTACTTGCAGACTGGATCCCAACGACCGATGCTACCGCTGTGCGCCTGCTCAAAGAGGCGGGCGCGATCATTATCGGCAAAACGCGGATGAGCGAATTCGCCTATAACCCCTCATCATGGAATGTCCACTATGGCCCAACCCACAATCCCTGGAACCTGGAGCATGATACTGGAGGGTCAAGCAGTGGCTCGGCGGCAGCGGTTGCCGCTGGCCTCGCCTATGGTGCGCTCGGTTCTGATACTGGCTGCTCGATTCGTACGCCGAGCGCACTCTGTGGGATCGTTGGGCTGAAACCAACGTTCGGACGGATCAGCCTGGCGGGAGCGGTCAGCCTTTCCTGGTCGCTCGACCACCTTGGCCCAATGACCCGCTCAGTGCGCGATGCGGCATTGTTGCTGAACCTGTTGGCTGGCTATGACCCCGCTGATCGCCGCACGCGCCGTGGTCCAGTGCCAGACTTTACGCAGGGCCTGGAAAATCCCGATGCGGTACGCGGACTACGGATCGGCGCGATTCGTGACGATGGCTGGAAAGGCACGCCAACGACGGCAGAAGCCTTAGCCGCCTGGGAAGCAGGGTTGCAGGCGCTCGCTGCTGCTGGGGCGGAGATCGTCGATCTCAACTTCCCAGAGATGGAGGGCTTGCGGGTTATCGGTTCACCGCTGATCGGACTGGAAGCGGCGGCCTACCACGAACAGACCTTACGGGAGCGATCGCACGAACTCGGCGATTTCCCCCGCCACCGCATTATGGTCTCCTATGCCTATGGCCCGACTGCCTACACCCAGGCCCAGCAGACCCGGGCGGCATTGCGAGCACAGAGCGATCGGCTTTGGGAACGCTGCGACCTGCTCTCGAGCCCGGCGCTCGGCTATGGCGCACCGAAGCTCAGCGACTTGCCGGCGACTCCGCTCACCCCGGCCTGGCCGGGGAGCACGCTGCCGAGCACATGGCCGGGGCCGTCCTGCAGCTGGGCCGGCCGGCTGCCCTCGACGACGACGAGGTTGTCGATGCCGATCTCGGGGATGGACAGCAGCGCCACCGGGCTGCCCGGGGCGATCGGCGCCGCCGTCGGCGCGGTGCCCTCGGCCACTTCGCTGCGGAGCCGGCTGTAGAGCTCCTCCTGGGTGT
>JBDHWF010000073.1:0-20657 GCA_039810045.1 Chloroflexia bacterium | reverse complement strand
CCCGTGCAGGCACCTATACTACCCAAGGCTTGACGGGGATCGATAAGGGAGGGCGGATGGTTGGAGTTTTCGGTTCAGCGCTGCTCCTACTCGCGCTGAGCTTACCTGGCGTTATCATTATTCGGCGAGTCACCAGCGAACTTACCGCACTGGAAGAATGGACCTATGGTCTACCGCTCGGCGCGGTAATCGGGTCGCTGGCGATCCTGCTGTTAGCTGTCTTGGCCGCCAAGCTCTCGTTGCTGATCGTCCTGCTGGTCGGGGCGGTCAGCCTCGGGCTCGCTATCGGCTTTTGGCCCTGGCAGGATATCCTGGCGTGGTTCAGGGAGCCACAATCACCAGCGGCGCAGGCCAACTCGGCATCAGGAGAATCCACCACCCTTTTCAGGCAGCTACTCGCCAGTTTTGGGCCACTTTCGCTCGTGATTCTGGCGGCCTTCAGCTTACGCTGGTTGCTACTCTGGCTGACTGTCCTGCGCTATGGCCCAACGGGCCTGGTCGCCAATCAGGTAAATATCTGGGGGGACTGGTCGCTCCATCTCGGCGATGTCACGGCGTTCGTCTATGGCGATAATTTCCCGCCACAGAATACCCGCTACAATGGCACTCCCCTCGCCTACCACTACCTTACGTCAATTACCAGCGCCGCAATGGTTAAGTTGGGGATGGATCCGGCAGGTGCTTTAGTCCTGCACAGTCTCGTTTTCTCCTTGATCATCTTGTTTGGGCTCTATGCGTTCTGCCTACGGCTGACCAACAATCGCGATAGTGCTGGCGTAGCAACCGCGCTCTTCCTCCTTGGCGGCAGCCTCGGTTGGCTGCTCACAGCGAGCAAGATCAATAGCACACACCAGTTCTGGCAGACCCTGCGCCAGGAACCCTGGAATCTCGCAGATCAAGAGCGGGCAGGCTTCATCTGGCAAAACACCTTCTTTGCCCTGATCGAGCCACAGCGCGGCTATCTTTATGGCCTCCCGCTTTTCCTCCTGGTTATTACGCTGCTCTACCTTGGCAGCCAGAATCATCAGCGCAAATATTTCATCCTGGCGGGTCTGATTGCTGGCACCCTCCCGTTCGCGCATACCAGCACGCTGGTTGCCCTCGCCCTGATTGTGCCATTCATCGCCCTCCTCTTTCTCACTAATCTCCGAATCTGGGTGCGTAACTGGACTTGGTTCTTCGCCCTCTGGATCGTTCTGGCAGTGCCGCAACTCTATTTGCAGCAAGGCGGACAACGGGGCGAAACAAGTGCGATCCGTTGGCAGATAGGCTGGCTGATTACCTCTACTCACGACTCCTGGCCGTGGCTCTGGCTCAAAAATCTCGGCTGGTTCTGCCCACTCCTCCTCTTGGCACTCGTCACCCGTAAACTCTTGTCCAGGCCAGCGACCCGCCTGCTCTGGGCATTCATGCCAACGTTCGTGATCTGTAACCTGATTGTCTTCCGACCTTGGGATTGGGATAACACCAAATTCTTCTTCTACTGGTTCCTTGGCACGGTGATCCTGGTGGCTACCCTGTTGGTTAAATTGTGGCAAGAGCAGCAATTACTCGCCGGAAAAGTGATTCTGGGGTTGTTAGTCGGCTCAATGACCTTATCAGGACTGCTCGTGAACTATCAGCAACTTGCCGGACTCGATAGCAACGTCCTGTTGACCAATGACGAACTCCGGGTGGCCGAACTGGTGCGGGAGCAAACACCACCCCACGCCGTCTTTGCGGTGAGCTTTCAGCATAATCACCCGATATCCGTAATGGCTGGTCGTTCGGTAGTGATGAGCTATCAGGGGTGGCTCTTTGCCTTTGGGATTAACTATGCAGAGCGCGAGCGTGATCTCCGCGCAATCTATGCCCTCGCGCCAAATACCAGCGCATTACTCGACAAATACGCTATCGATTACCTGGTGATCGGGCCTGGGGAGCAGCGCGAGTTCAAGCCAGATATCGCCGCCTTTCGCAGCCGCTATCCAGCCGTTATCACTACTGATACCTATACGATCTTCCAGGTGCGCTAGCTTGCACTTAGCGCTCAGGAGTGGCATCTGGCGCAGCGATTGATCCAGTTTCGGAGGGTGGAGCCTTCTCAATGACATGAGCGGTGAACTGGTGGTTCGGAATCAGGAATACCCGTTCGTCATCGCCACGTACTGTCGTCATCGCATAGCCAATTTGCTCAACAGTCCCTGTTATGCCATTGAGGGAAATCCGATCACCTTCCCGCACGCCATCGGCGATGTAGCGGCCGGCCGCAATATTTTCTGACAGACCGCGTAGCCCCAGGCCTATCGCCAAGGCGGCGGTCAGAACAATACCACTCAGCACGATCGCCGTAATCGTGATGAGCAGTTGCACATCAATGCCAAGCATTGCGCTGACCAGAACAATGACCAGAAAGATCAGGGTGAAGCGCATGACCTGCCGTAGGCCCTTGATCCGTTCAACACCAAGGTCAGCGAGAACACGCTCACCAGCTTCCGCAGCCAGCCCAGCCCCAGCAATCCCCAGCACCAGCAACGCCAGCGCCGTCAGAATACGCGGGGCAGAAAGGAGAAAGAGGTTAAGTGATGAGGCCAGGAAGGTTAGCCCCAGCATGCCTAGCACCGTGAGAATAGTGTAGAGCAAAAACCCATAGTAAATGATAGTCCCGACTAGTTGGGACGGTCGCCGCTTGATATTGCCGTGTTCGAGCAACCGCGTCAGCCCAGCTCGCTGGCAGAGCGCATCGAACTGTAAGCGGCGCAACAGAAACGCCACGACCACCCGCACCACAACCGCAATTACGATTCCGATAATCAGCACAACCACAGCAGCGAAAAGCTGTGGTAAATAGGCCAAAAAGCTATCAATCATTGGGCGCACGGTAGCTTCCTCCTCAGCGAACCCCGCCAACGTAATGCAGTATGGCGCGTCCATAGGCTCCAAACAAGCCTTCGACCATTCGCGCAGCACTGCCAAGATACCAGGTAAAGGCGAGGTGCCGCATCAGGCGGCGTTCTGCTGCCGTACTGAGTGAGACATCTTCTTCGGCCAGCGCAGTCAACAAGACAAAGAGACGCTGATACTGCTCAAGTTCTCCACGCAATGCTGCCGAGGATACCAGTGCCTCCTCAACCTGCCTACGGGCAACGGCATCAAGCTCATCGGCAACATAAGCTGGAATCTGTTCAACGAATGTATCAACCAGGCTCATGTCAACAAATCCTTGAGGCCAACCCGACCTCGATGAACCCAGCCTTTTGCTGTCCCTTCTGGCACACCAAGTGCAGCCGCTGTTTCGGCATAGGAGAATCCTTCAAGATCACGGAGGACAACCGCTGCCCGATGATTAGCTGGTAGTTGCTGCAGCGATTGATGAATCTGCATCATTACCTCGGCCCGCTCTAGCTCAGTAAGGGGATCGTTCACGGTTGCCAGGTGAAATTCATCGATCGGTACTGTTGGCTTCTGGCGCTCGCGCTCGTTCAGACTAACATTTACAGTCAGGCGCATCAGCCAGGTCTTGAAGGCGCTTTGCCCTCGAAAGCTATCGAGTCGCCGATAGGCTCGAATGAAGGCTTCTTGCATCGCATCAGCAGCATCGTCATCATTACCGAGAATGCGATAGCAAACCCGAAAAACAAGCGCCTGATGCCGAGAGACTAACGCGCTAAATGCCCGCCGATCACCTGCCTGCGCCTCTGCTACCAGAGTAGCATCAGCAACTTCAGCTTCACTTGTCCTATTAGACAGGAAATTGGGCATAAAAGTTACCTCGTTTTACCTCGCACGCAGTATACCGAATTATCACCACAGTAATACTGCTGTAACTATTGCGTCCGCGATCCTGTCTAATGGATCGTAGAGAAATGAAAGTAGGTGGTTGATGGCTAGGTTCATTCCCAACATCGGAATCTGCCCAAATGAAGAGGTACAACACGTGGGAACAAGCCAACATAAGGTTGTCCTGATTGAGGACGATCAAGACATTGGGGCCCTTATTGCAGAGCTTTTACGTGGCGAAAACTATGGCGTTGTCCACGCGACCAGTGTGCAGGAGGGGGTTACAGCTCTGGCGGCGGGCGAATTTGATCTGATTATCACTGATGCTTTCGTCAACCACCTGGAGCCAAGCAGCAAATGGACCCAACTTGAACAGATCCGCGATGCGGCTCAACCTCTCCCTACGATCATTTGTACTGCCCATGCCCCCACCGAATTTACCGACTATGCAGACCGCGGCTTCGCTGCACTTTTGGCAAAGCCTTTTGATCTTGATGACTTGCTGACGCTGATGGAAAGGCTCCTCAAAAACCCTACCGCAAAGCAGACTAGCTCGTACAAGAACCCTAGTACGCTCTAAGATACCGCATGCAGTTTGCAACTCAGCACAGGGGGCAGGTGATTGATCACCTGCCCCCTGTTTTTTCGCCGCCATTCTGGGCAACGACACCGCACAAAACCAGAATGTATGGGAAACATTTGGTAAAAATTTTGCCGTTGCTCTAGTAAATGAACGTATTACAAAATCGTGGTTCATCCACACAATTTTGCGGATCTCTGGGAAACATCCAGTATATTTCCGTGCAACTTTATTGTGAGCATCGGCAATAGTGGCACAGATTTAGCGTAACTAGCTTTGTCGAAGGCCTGTAGCAATGTCTACCTGGGCACTGAGATCAGCACACTTTGTGCTGGCATAGGATGGGTGGGATGCCCGCTGGATCGAAGTACTAATTGGAGGAAGGTATGTCCAAACGAGACAATCGCAACAACAAAGAAGTCGAGGGTGTTGAGGCTCCAGGACCAATTGATCGGGCGCTTGATCGTGACCGCGATGATAAGGCCGATATCCTTGAGGGTGGCGCTGACCAGAAACGGACAGCCGCTAGTGGCACGAACCGTGAAGGTGAAATTCGTGTGCCGGTAGCTGAGGAACGCCTCGCCGTTGGCAAGCGTGAAGTCGAGTTAGGCGAAGTCCAGGTCCATAAGACCGTCGAATCCCACGAGGAAACTGTCCCCGTTACGCTGCACCGTGAGGAAGTCAACGTCCAGGAAGTCGACGTCCAGGATCGCCCAGCAACAGGCAAAGACCTGTTTGAAGAAGGAACGATTCGCGTACCAGTGCGCGGTGAAGAAGCCGTTGTCTCCAAGGAAGCCGTTGTTACTGGCGAAGTCGTAATCGACAAAAACCGGGTTGCTGACGAGCATCAAGTTACGGAAACCGTGCGCAAGCAGCGGGTAGAAGTCGATGAGAACTACAACAAGGCCCGCAGCGCGATCGAGAAAGACTTCAGCACGCGCAAAGCAGCAGCCAAGGACGACTGGATCAAGAACCGCACCTTTGAGCAGGCTGAGCCAAACTATCGTGCTGGCTTCGAAGCGGCTTCCGACACACGCTACGCCAATCGCAACTTCGAGGATGTCGAGAACGAAATCCGCCGCGACTATGAGTCCAACCCAACCTACCGCAGCAGTGGCGATAGCTGGGAACATCTCCGCCAGGAAATCCGCGAAGGTTGGAACCACGCTCGGAGGGTATAACCGTTTCAAGCAACGTGACAGATAGCTAAGGTAAGGATGTTATGAATCAGCAGATCAACTCCAACGCCATCGAAATTGGTACGCCAGTGTTCGATGCAGTGGGTGAGAACCTCGGCCCTGTGGAGGCAGTCACTGCAACAACGCTCCGCGTCAAAGGTCACGAGTTTCCCCTAAATACCATTGCCCGCGCCGATACTGCTGGCATTCATCTTCACTTAGCACACTCGGCTCTCGGCGCAACTGCGCCGAGAGCCAGCCAGGACAACACCGTCGTTCAAAATGACGACAAGATCATTATTCCGCTTGCCGAGGAACGCCTGAAAGTTGGCACGCGAGAAGTTGATCTCGGTGAAGTCATCATCCGCAAGCGCGTCGTAGAAGAAGAGCGGATGGTGCCAGTCACCTTTCGGCGTGAAGAAATCGAAGTGCTGCGTCGCGCCCCAGGTGAGACATGGAACCTTGATAATCCGCCCGAAGGCACTGAGGTCACACGGATTCCTCTACAAGGCTGGGAGCCAGTAGTGGCAACCGAAGCGGTAGTTACGCGTGAGGCTGTGATTGATAAGACGCGCCTAGCTGAAGAGAGTCAGGTAGTCAGTACTGTGCGGCGCGAGCAGGCGACTATCGATGAGCAGTATGCTCAGGCACGACCAAGCCTTGAGCGGTCGTTCCTTGACGAACAACAAGCAACCACTACTTCTTCTACCCGCACTTATGGCGAAGCCGAACCTCATCACCGCGCAGGCTTCGCTGCTGGGAGTGACCCTCAATACGCTGACCGCGACTTTGAGGCCGTTGAGCCAGCGTTGCGTCAGCAATATCAAATGGCTGGCGATTCCACCAACACCGATTGGGATCAACTCCGACGCGAAATTCGCGCTGGATTTGAGGCGGCACGTCGCCGCGACTAATACCTGTGGAGAACTGTTCCACGGCACGAAACACACGGACTACCCGTGTAGAAAGCGAAGAACACAGATGACTGTTTCCACACAGCACACCGTTGTTGGTGTTTTCGATGGCCCATCACACGCTGAAGAAGCCTTGAATGGGTTGAAAGCTGCTGGCTTTACGCCAGAGCAGGTTTCCGTGGTTGCCAAGAACCAGGAGCATATCGACCAGATCGCCGAGAATACCGATATGGCTGGTGAAGGTGCCGCCACTGGTGCCGTAACTGGTGGTCTGCTTGGTGGCCTGGCTGGTTTCCTGGTCGGAATCAGCGCGCTGGTGATCCCCGGCATTGGCCCAATCGTTGGTAGCGGTATTCTCCTTTCGACGCTGGCCGGTGCCGGAATCGGTGCAGCAGCAGGTGGCCTAGTTGGTGCGCTTGCTGGCCTTGGTGTGCCAGAAGAAGATGCTCGGGCCTACGAGACTCATGTCAAGGAAGGCCGGATCCTGCTGACAGTGCAGGCCAACAGCGAGGAGCAGGAACGCACTGCCCGCGAGATCTTCGAGAACACCCGTGGTGGCAGCGTCCGCAGCTATGGGATGCCCGTCTAACTACCACAACACCTGAAGCAACTACGAACGGAAGGTCCGGGCCAAGTTGGCCCGGACCTTCCGTATTGCGTCTCTATCCAGTAATCACACCACCCCAGGCAGGCACCACAATCAGGATTTAGTTCGTGCCCTCGTTAGCATAGAGCAATTCGCGAACAGTGAGGATCTCCTGGCGGCGATCAGCATTGCGCTCGATCTCGCTGCCCATCTTCTCAATGCCATGCAACACGGTCGTATGGTCGCGCCCTAGCATTTCACCAATATCAACCAGCGAACGGTCGGTTTCCTCGCGCATGACATACATTGCTACCTGGCGTGGAATGACAATATCTTTCGTGCGCCCTTTGCCCTTCAAGTCCTTCTCTGGCACGCTGTAGAATCGCGCCACTGTTTCAAGAATCCGCGGCAAGGTGATCAGCTTACGCTTGCTGTTCATCTGCGGGTCATTCATCGCCTCAGTCGCTAACCCCAACGTAATCGGTACTTGCTCAAGCTGAGCATGAGCAATAATCCGATTCAGCGTCCCTTCAAGCTCACGAATGTTGCTCTGCACTTTCTGCGCTACATATTCGATCACTTCACGCGGTACGTGCAGACCAACCGACTCACCCCGCTGTTGCAAAATCGCGATTCGTGTTTCAAGGTCGGGTGGTTGGACATCCGCGATCAAACCCCACTCAAAGCGCGAACGAAGCCGATCATCAATCGTTTGAATCGCCTTGGGGTGCCGATCGCTTGTGAGAATAATGTGCTTACCCAGCGAGTGCAGATGGTTGAACGTGTGAAAGAATTCTGCTTGTGTCGAGTCTTTGCCAGCAATAAACTGAATATCATCGATCATCAGAATATCAACGGTGCGATAGCGATCCCGAAACTCCGCTGTCGTGCCGCCACGAATCGCCGCGATCAACTCATTGGTAAACCGCTCTGAGGTAAGGTACAGCACCCGCATATCGTCGCCGTGCCGCGCCTTCGCATGGTGGCCGATTGCGTGCATCAGGTGTGTTTTGCCGAGCCCCACGCCCCCATGCAAAAAGAGGGGGTTATAGACCATCCCTGGGTTATCGGCAACGGCAAGACTGGCAGCGTGGGCCAGACGATTACTGGGGCCAACAATGAATGTCCCAAAGATGTAGCGTGGGTTGAGCCCATCGCTGCCGACCGCATTGAGTTCAAGCTGTTGGACAGGCAAGGCAACGCCCGTACCCAGTCGACCCGCTGCCGCTGACGGTGCAGCGCTGGGGTCTGGCCCAGCTTTCCCGCCACCGCCACTCGTGTGCTTGGTTGGGGCAGGGGCTTTGCGGGGGGGTGGTGACATACCAGGAATCGTGCCATTGAGGACACGAAACTCAACAACGATCGGCTTCTGCACAATACGACTCAAACTTGCGGTGATTTTCTCCCGATAGTGCTTGGTCAGGCGATCAAGCGCGAACGTATCGGGCGCGCCAATAATCGCCACACCCTCTTCAGGGTTGAGTTCGAGTAACCGCGTTGGTTCAAGCCAGGTGCGATAATCTCGGTCACTAACCCGACCTTTGGGCTTCAAATCGCTCAGAACGATTCGCCAGGTCTGGTCAATGTGCATCTCGTACTCCACGCCCTATCACCACTACCGCCACAAGGTGTACGTACAATAATAGCATCCTGTCTGATCAGTCGCAAGCGGGCGAGAACCTGACCGAAGTACTGGTTACCTTTGGTCAGCATGATCAGTGATACCAACAAGGAAATTGCTGCGCTATGCAACCGTCGTCAACAAGGAACGTTCTAGAGACAGCAGGAAAAACAGTTGGGGAATACCTGCCCGCCACACGAGGAGCTTGCCCTGGCCTGGTACTTTTTTCTTATCTTCCGCCCTACCATGCCGCATTACGCCACACTTGTGTTAATCTAGCGACATCGCCATAGGTTATGTTGACTCGTCGCTAGCAGTAACCAGGAGGGGGATCGACGTTGATTTATGTGCGTCAGAGGGATTCCGGTCGCCGCTCTCGCCATCAATCGCTTGTACTATTCTTGCTAATCATGCTAGTAGTCGTACCACTAGGTAGCAGTATGCCCCAGGGAGCCAGCGCCGCTACCCCAGAGGAAGAGATTGGCAACGGTCTGGCCCGGATCAATCAGGCGCGCGCTGCGATCGGAGTGCCGCCACTCAAGCGAAATCCTGCCCTTGATACTGCGGCCACGGCCCATGCCAACTATTACAAACTCAACTATGGCGACCCTGCGCTGGCTGGCAACGGTCTGCATTACGAAGACCCTGGAAAACCAGGATTTACGGGTGCCGATTTCGCTGCTCGCGCTCGCGCTGCGGGCTATAGCGGCTCAATCAACGAGAATATCGGTCTGTCTGGCAGTATGGTTGCCAGTATCGAATGGTTTCTCGATGTCATTAATCATCGCCTCACCTTGATTGACCCGCGTTACACCGATGTTGGCTTTGGCGTGATCAATGATGGGAAGGTCAAGATCGAAGTCATCGACCTTGGCACGGTGAAATGGCTGAACCAGATCGAGCCAACCTGGACCCCCTGGCCTCCACCCGACGCCACCGGCATTGGCCTGCGCTTTGATGGTGAGGGCGGTAGCCCACTCAGCGACCAGAAACTGCCCACTGGCTACCCCATCACGCTGAAATATAATGGCCCTGGCACGATCACGTTCCAAAGTGCCACGCTGACGACGAATGGTCAGGCGGTGCCACTGGTGCTGAAAGTTGGTACGGGATTTATTACCAGAAATACGGCGGTCGTGGCGGCAACTGCGCCGCTCCAGGCTGGCACTACCTACACCATTACCATTCAGGGAACGGCTGATAACCAACCGTTCAATCGAACCTGGCGCTTCACCACCAAAGGCAGCACACCAGCACCGAGCCCTTCAACCTCTCCCACAGCAACCGCTACCCCTGCACCAAGCCCCACGGCCTTGCCACCAGGAGTTGCCAAACTTGATCCGGCGGCGATCTCCCGCTGGCGGTCAGCAGATTATGAAATCTGGGCGGGGCAGGCGCAGCGCACCTGGACCTGGGGGCCAGATGTGATCGCGATCCGCCAGGAAGCGTATGAAGGGATACCGGGTGGAGTACGCACAGTCTATTACTTTGATAAGAGCCGGATGGAAATCAACGATCCACAAGGAGATCGGACCAGTCCGTGGTTCATCACGAATGGCTTGCTCGTACGCGAAATGCTGGCAGGGCAGGTGCAAACTGGCAATACGACCACAAAGCCCATTCCCGCCCCAGCTATTCCTGTCGCTGGCGAAGCAACCAACAGCAATGCGATCACCTACGCCACCCTTGGAGCGGTATCATCGTTCAGCGCAGATCAGAACAAGGCTCCCGACCGCACGGGCAGCCCAATCATTACCACGCTGAACGCCACTGGCACAATTGGGCAACAATCTGGGCTCGAAGGGGCAGCACGCTACGGTCATTATGAGCCAACACTCAGCCACAATATCGCTGATGTCTTCTGGAAGTGGCTGGGTACCCAGCCAGTCGATTGGGTCTACATGGTGGGCTATCCGCTCAGTGAGCCCTATTGGACCCAGGCCAAAGTTAATGGCGATGATACCTGGGTCCTGGTTCAGCCATTCGAGCGGCGAATCCTCACCTTTGTCCCCACCGCTCCGGCTGGTTGGCAGATTGAGTCGGGGAACGTTGGGCGGCACTACTTTGAGTGGCGCTATGGCACTGCCCCAACCCTGACCACCTCGACGCGCTAATCACCAGGCGTCGCCCCCTCGGACGGCAAACAGCCAGCGATCTGCTGCTGCCCTGGCAGGTAGCGATAGACCCCATAATAACTCGGCACTGTGGGGTAGAGTTCGCGTAGGACCAGGCGACCACTAACCCGCTGAAGCGGTAGCTGCTCACGCAGCGGCCAGCATTCATCGCGCATCATAATAATCAGCGGGAATGTGGTGGGATTACTGGCATTCCCGACAGCCTGCGGTAAATCAGCGGCTGGGTTGCGCGTTACCTGATGCGGTATCTGATCAAGGGTGAGCAGCAGATCGAGAATATCGAAGGCACTGGCTCCATCGCGCAAGTCAATATTGACTAACCCATTCCGATCGAGCAGCACTGGTGTCTGCGCTGAACGTTGCTGCTGCACCACCCGCAATGTCGTCAAAAACGTTTCGTTTGCTGGATCGCGGGCTGATTCTTCGTGATAGTAGCGAGTGAGCGGCAACAATGGATAGAGCACCAAAAGGAGTGTCAGGGCCGCAGCGCTGGCCCCACTGAACGACACCAGTAGCAGCTGCAACGACCGCGAACGCTGGAACAAATGGGCGAGCCACCGCCCACCAACTTGCATCAGCGCCAGAAAAGCCGTGGCACAGGCAACCAACAAGGGAGGTAGCAGAAAAGCCACATAGCGCCCGGTGACAAGCGGGCGGTCGCCATCAACCCCATAAGCATGATTGAAGTACGGCATCATGAGCGCAGTGGTCAGCAAGGCGAGCAGTGGCAGCGGTTGCCCCCGGCGGGCAAGTAGCCAGATACCACCAACAGCGAGCGCCACCATTACCAGAAGCTGAAACGAAGTCAGGTAGCCAGTGAAGCGCTCTGGCACCTGAAAGGGGTTACTCACCATCCTGGCGAGTTCGAGCAGCAAGTTTTTCAGGTTTCGTAGATAGGCGAGCGGACTATGATCGGTCTCAAACGCATAGCCACGACTGCGCTGTACACGCTCAACCCCGACCAGCCGATGCACCAGGTTATAGCCCAGCAATGGGGCCGCCCCGACCACCGCTCCCACGCCCCCAAACGCAGTCGCCCAGAGCAGCGCGCCACGCTGCCCTCGCCAAAGCCGCCAGACACACGCCAGCAACAATGCTGGAGCAAGGACGATCACCCCAAGGTGGGTTTGGAACGCCAAACCAAAGGCGAGGCCCGCCAGGAGAAACCACCGCGCCGCCCGCCAGCTGCTGGCAGGGTCCGCCACCGCCAGCCCTTTGAGCAACGCAATACAGGCGATGGTGGTATACAACGGCGTCGTCGAGTTTTGCCACGCAACATGGCTATTCACAACGATATGTTGCGGCAAGGTGAGCAACAGGGCGGCGCCTAATACTCCCACTGCCCGCCCAGCCAACTCCCGCCCCAGCAGATAGGTGAAGGCAACAGTGAGGGCTCCGATCACACAAACAAGGAGCCGGGGGAGGGCGACTGACGGCCCAAATAACCAGAGGCAACCAGCCAAGAGGTAGGCGTGCAGTGCGCCCAGGTAGGTTTCCTGAGCGGTGAAGGGCAGATGTTCGCCGCGCCAGATCCCCAAGGCCCAACGTACTTCGCCCATCTCATCAGTGAAGTGCGGCAAACGCAGCAAGTAGGGCCAGCGAACCAGGAAGGCCTGCCCAAAGAGCGCCAGGAACAAGAGCAGTTCAACCTCGGCTGGGCGGAGCCGTGCCAATATCTGTTGCCAGCGATTATGGTGGCGGGGCCGCCGCTTCCTACTTGTCATAGTCCTTATTGACAGTGCATTATCAGAGGCAGTGGCTCGCACCAGGCGCCCCGCCAATCGGCAAGGAGGATAGCATAGACACGGTGTGGCAGGGCGTTAGCGCACCCAAACGCTCACAGCTCATGCCAGCCGATCTTCAATCTCCCAGGTATGATCAAGCGCGTGCCACGCGACCCGCCGAACGAAATAATGGGCGGGCCAACGTGAGCCACCACGCGGCCCTTTCGCGGGGATCTCGCCGCGCGCCGCTGCCGCCAGACCATCCAGGATCGCTGCACGGGTAGCGGCGAGTGCCGCTTGCGGCTCAGAATCATCCAGGCGTACTTGTTGGGCGATCTGGCGCAGGTATCCGGCATCGCTGCCAAGCAAATGCTCGATAATCTTCTGCGTATCCCGGCCACCACCACGCGGCCCTTTTCGCAGCGTCTTGCCCGCAGCCTGCGCTACAGCAGCATCAAACGACTGCCAGATTGCCTGCAAGCTCTGCTCAGCCCGTCGCTGATCAGCAACGGTGAAAGTGCGCTGATCGTCGTCAAGCATCACCCCTGGGGCACCGAAATCGGTTGTCGCATTCCCTTGCACCTGTTCTTTTGTTGCAAATACCGTGATGGCTTGTGGAGCCACAAATTTCAGCTTGCTCTGCGCGATCACCCGTTTATAGCGCGGTGCATACTCCAGCAGCGCCTCGATCGCGCTATCCTGATCGCGCCCACTGCGACACCACCCCGGCCAATCGAGCGCTCCGGCAAAGGTGCGCTTTTCACCCACTTCCAGAAAGATCGGAATACGCTTCATTCTACCTCCTGCCAATTCACCAGCGATCCTCCTTGACATTGACGATACCACAGTGGATACTTATTCAAGTAATCTCAAATAAGTCGGCACCGATTGGGACAGATGATGGCACCGATTCATCAACACCAATTAGCGGGAATTTATGAGATCAGCGATCTTGCAACGCTGCAAGTGGTCGCTGATCCATTACGGATCCAGATTCTGGCCGAGTTACGCCGCCAACCGCAGACGGTCAAAGCCCTGGCAGCGAGATTTGATCGAACCCCCACGAAACTCTACTACCACATCAACCTGCTGGAAGATCATCGGTTGATTCAGGTCGTGGGCCTGCGGGCGGGGGCCGGCCCGCCAGAAAAAGAGTACGGTGTCACCGCTGCTCGCCTCACGGTCAATCGTTCCCTACTCACTCCCGATGGCCCTGCGGCTGACGACGCGCTGGAAGCATTCCTGGCGATGGTGCTTGACGAAACAAAAAGTGAGATCCGGCGCAGTGTTGCGGCTGGGCTGATCGACCCAAGTCCCAACAATGACAGCACTGACGGCCTCCGCCTGGGGCGAATCTGGCTGCGCCTGACGCCAGCAGAGGCCGAAGCACTCGATCAGCGGATACTGGCCTTGATTGGCGAGTATACCGCGCTACACACAATGGATGATGATCAGCCTGATCTGCGCCACTACGAAATGCTGCTGAGTCTCTTTGCGATGGTGGAGCCAACACAGTCCGCTGATCAACCGCCACCCCTAGGAGGGTGAACTTAGTCGCAATTGCGCGTTAGCTGGGCGAATCGGACGACTCGCCCGCATCTCTTGGTGTGCCAGAAAGCAGAGGTAGAGCGATGCCAGAAATCAACGCCGCACCGCAGACAACCAGGCTCAGTCGAGATTTCTGGATCTTCTGGGCGGGGCAAGGGTTATCAAATCTCGGTAGCGCAGTCACGCGGTTCATTCTGCCGCTGCTGATCTACAATCTGACTGGCTCAGCAGTCGATCTTTCATTAGCAGCGGCGGCGGGGATTTTACCCTACCCACTCTTTGGCCTGCTGATCGGGGCCTGGGTGGATCGGGTGGATCGCAAGCGCTTGATGATCGCAACCGACGGTGGACGGGCGCTGCTGATCGGGTCAATCCCGCTCCTGGCGGCAATCGACCACCTGCCACTCTGGTGGCTATATCTGGTGAACTTCCTGATCACGATCCTTTCGATTTGCTTTGAAGCCGCCGAATTTGCCGCCGTTCCCAGTCTCGTCCCGCGATCAAACCTGATCGCGGCGAATGGTCGCATCCAGGCCAGTTACTCAGCAGCAGCGATCATTGGGCCGCTGCTCGTCAGTCCGCTCTTGCTGGTCGTCTCACCCAGCACGGTCCTGCTACTCGATCTCTTCAGTTATCTCTGTTCTGCTGGTGCATTGCTGGCCATTCGGCGCAGCTTCAACGTTGCCGAAGCGCAGCGCACAACGAACGGTATCCGTCACGATATCATCGAGGGGCTGCGCTATGTTTTCGGACATCCCGTGCTGCGGGCGATCTCGCTGATGATGCTCCTGATCAATTTCATTGGCGTCAGCCAGTTCTCGCAACTGGTCTACTTCGCCAAAACGAACTTACAGGCAACCGATGCCCAGGTCAGTCTCTTTTACTCAGTGGGCCAAGTAGGGGCGGTGTTGCTGCCGCTCGCCGCCGGGCGAATTCGCCAGCGCTGGTCGTTCGGGCGCGTTGCCCTGGGAATCCTGATGATCGAAGGTTTGATCAGCATTGGCTTTGCCTTTAATCGTTCGCTTTTCCTCGGCATTGGGCTCTGGGCGCTGATCTTGGGGATGGGTCTACTCTTCAATATCAATACGGGCAGTCTCCGACAGGCGATCGCCCCGAACGAGATGCTGGGCCGGGTGATGAGCGTGGCGATGGTCATGGCGAATTCGATCAGCCCGATTGGCGCGATTCTGGGCGGAATTGCGATTGAGCGTACCGGGAATGTCACCCTGGTTTATGCGCTGATCGGGGCCTTGATTTCGCTCGTTGCGTTCATCTTTTCGTTCACGGCTATTGGCGATGCCGAGCGTTATCTGCCACAGGACCAGGAGCGCGTGGCGAATAATCCCGCCTGAAACGCTGCGCCTCCTGATCACGCTCACACGCGCAGTTGCCGAACATTACTTGCGGAAAAAGGTCATCATGCGCAACGAGGGCAGCGATTTTTTGTCAACCTGCTGGAAAATGGGAACAGGTGGCCTAATTCGTGCGTTATAGCAAGTAAGCGGCACCATGGCCGCCCTGGTAATCAGATGATGGGTCATACCAAGCGATATTTGCGTGGTTAGACCGAAGGAGGGGAACGCCATGACGGCGCAAACTGAACCTACTCCCCAGACAGGTGTGACCTCTCGCGAGCTGGCGGATCAGATTAATGCCCTCGCGGTAGAACGAAGTAGTCTCTATCGGCAAGCAACCGATGGCTGGACCTCAGAGCAACGTGATCGCCTGAAAGAGATCGATGCCACCCTCGCCACCCTCTGGGTAGAACGTCGCCGCATTCGTGCAGGCCATGACGAGGACGAGGATGAAGCTGCGGTGCCGGTTCGCAGAGCCGCCTGAATCGTCAACAAGCAATAACAGCAGCAACGGACGGAGCGCTAGTAGCTGCCGTCTGTTTGCTTAATTACCACTCGCCAACCGCCAACCGTGACACAACATCTTCATCAGATGGCAACTGGACGGCATGGAAGAGTTCTGCCGCCGACAGCTCATAGTCATGTCCAGCGAGTCTTGCCCGTTCGCGTACCCCGCGGGCCACCCCTTCAGGATCAGCAGCCTGGCTGGTATGCGCGACCCGCGCCACAATTTTCTGCTCGATCGTCGGGGCAATATCAAATACCAGGTTAGGGTGTGCGGTCAGGAAGAACCAGAGAGCTTTGACCATGTGTGGCGCAGCCCGCGCCGTGAGAAGCTCCCCATCTGGCCCATGTGCTGGCCCAACCTGTCGCGCCGTCACTCGCGCAGCGGCCAGCGCCACCAGTCCCGCTTGCCGATGATCGTTGTGGAACGTATAGCTATGCCAGGGATCAAAGGTAATCACCAGTTCTGGGCGCACTCGGCGGATTTGCGCGGCGATCGCCGCCCGCGTTGGCAGATCGTCGGTGACTTCGCCATCAAAACAGCGAACGAAAACGAGATCGTCGATACCGAGGATGGTGGCTGCCGCGATCTGCTCGGCTTCGCGCAGAGCCGCTAACTGGCGAGGATCGATCAACGGATCGGGCGATCCTTTGTCGCCAGAGGTCAGGACGACATAGGTCACTTTCGCTCCAGCATTGACCAGTAACGCCACCGTGCCACCACACAACGCCTCAATATCGTCTGGGTGCGCGATGACGACCAGCACCGATTTCGGCACAGGTATCATTCCTATCTCCCGCACGATCGTTGTTTCCGCAGGCATCGCCGCGCACTCCTTCCGCATCAGCAACCATTTTTCTCAGCGCAGAATACCACGCGCCCGCACAGTTATTTGCACGGGCGCATCGGCGAATAGTTGTAAAAAGGAGCGTCTGGCGCTGCTAGGCCGTCTGGCGCTGGCTAACCCGCCGCCGAAAGAGATAGTAGAACAGATAGGCCAGTATGCCAAAGGCGCCCAGCCCGACAGCAATATCAGAGTAGCGCGAGGCCCATTCGCTCACTGTCTCCCAATTCTCGCCCAAGAGTTGCCCCAGCGCGATCAGGAAGATATTCCAGATTCCTGTCCCAGCGATCGTCAACAGGGTGAAGCGCAAGAGCGGCATTTTCATGGTGCCAGCAGGAATGGAGACGATACTGCGCGCTAATGGGATGATCCGCGCCACCAACACGACCCAGTCGCCATAGGTGGTGAACCAGCGATCAGCCCGATCGAGGCTCGCTTCATCAACACGCAAGATCTTGCCATAGCGCAAAATAAGCGGGCGACCACCCCAACGGCCCAGGCTATAGAGAATCAGCGCCCCCACGGTCGCCCCAGCAGTCGACACAACGACCGCCAAGACAAAATTCATCTCCCCACGGCCAACGAGGAATCCCGCCAGGGGCAAGACCGCTTCGGAAGGGATTGGTGGAAACAAGTTCTCAATAATCAATACCAAAAAAAGGCCCAGGTAGCCTAACGTGCGCATCAACCCAACTACGGCATCGGTCATTCTTTACTCCTCAGCAACCACTAATAACGGCGCAATGGTACTCTATCCCGCCATTTTTCCCCACCCTTTTGAGAGGAAAGCACCGATAATCGGGCCCCTGCACACGACAATTTAACGCCGCAAGCGCGACCCTGGATGCACCATTGCTCACCAATTCCATCACCAGTCAACGAATTTGCACCTTGCATAAGTACTGCTGGAAGCAAATGCGCAGTCGGCTTGCTGCTGCTAGCCCCCAGTCTGCGGCAGATCAGGCAAGCAGAAGATACGCTGCAATTGTGCGACAAGTGCTGGTGGCACTGCATAGTAAAACTGTTGTTGCTGAGAAACTGGCGGATCTGGATTGAGATAAAAGGCGATCAGCTCAGCGACAGGATCATACGAGAAGTGCACTGTCCGGCCATCGGTTGTGCGCCAGGTCAGGATAATCTCTCGCGTATAATCAACGCGCCCAGCCACCAGGCGCGTTGTTGGCTGCCCCATTGCGTTCAGCAACTCGGCCAGGAGCGCGGGATCCCGTACCAGTTTCCGGGTGCTGGGACTGGAGCGTACCCCTGGCCCAGTAAACACGAGCGAGTAGGTTTGCTCCAGTTGGTATTCGGCAACGAGATTCTGTGGCCCCGTGCCCGGAGCCGCTTGCCTGGGACGCGGTGAGGCGGTCGATATGGCACAAAGCGCCAAGGGGCCGGGGGCGGGCGACGCATTCGCAAACCGCAACGCATCAATTTGCAACTGTTGTGTCTCGTAATCGAGATAGGGGTTGAGGCGCGTGAAGGCCCGATTGGGGATATTTGTATCGATAATGTACTGTCCACCACCAAAGCTGAGGCCCCAGGGCGTATGATCCTGCCCTTGAGATTGGCTGAAGAACACCACTGGCCCCGCTGCCGTAGTTAACTCGATCAGCAGATTGGGATAGTCATCAGTATGATCGATACGGGGAACATAGCGGCCAACTCGCGCCTGCGTTGTTGCCAGCAGTTGGAGAAACTCCGTAACGACTGGCTGGGGAATCGTGATGGCACTGGTCGTCGTCATAGCGGCTTGTGGTTGCCGCCCAGAACTGCCTGCTGAGAAGGTGGCTACACCAGTAAAGCCTTCGTCCTGCTTCACCAGATCGAAATGGGCTAGCTGTGGGGCAGTAGCAGAGAGCCCGTCCCAATCGTTCCGTAAGTGGAGTTCTGTCACCGTCGTCAGGGCCGCAGCCAGCCCCGGCACAGCAGCGCTTGGCCCAAACGTTGGTGAAGGCGTCAGCGTAGGTCGGGGTGGATTGGTTGGGAAGATGCGGGTTGGACTTGCTAACGCAGCGCTCGGCGTACTCTCAAGATTTCTCGCGGCACCGCCCCCTTGTGGTGATACGGTAGGGGCAACGGCAGTACTGCCTGCGTCACGATCAACGGCCTGTGGTTGCCCACAGGCCGCTAAGACAACGGCCAGCAGCAACCCCAGGATCAATCCCTTACCACCATACTTTACGCGCCAATGGCTTCCCTGTTTGTCACCCATCGGCCTATCCCTCCACCTACCGAGTACCCCCAACCTAATCAGGTACTAGCCCTGGTGTCGTGTTGGCTGTTCCCAGGCAATCAGTTTTTCTACGTACAACAACACCATATCACAATGACTCACACTATTCAGCATTGCTGCTGTCGAAAACAACCTTGCCAGCAGTACAATAGGCATAGTACGCAAGCGCGCTACCGCTCTGCATCACGGCGCTGCCCCAGAACAACCAGGCAAGGAAGGCAACAATGCAAACGAAACCAACCACCGCCTCACCGATACCGCACTGGCTGCGATTTGCATTCCGGCTACCGTTAGCACTCTACCGCTGGCGGCTTGGCTGGCTACTCGGCCATCGCTTCGTCCTGGTGACCCATCGGGGCCGCCGCTCAGGCCAGCCACACCAGACCCTGCTGGAAGTACTCCGCTACAACCCAGCGACGCAGGAGTGTGTCGTGGTGAGTGGCTACGGCGAACGAGCAGACTGGTATCGCAACCTCAGAGCGGCCCCCGCCCTCGCCCTCGCGATCAGCAACGAACACTACTTGCCAGCGCACCATTTTCTTGATCCAGCCGAGACAGCCGAGGAATTCCGTGACTATCGGCGGCGGCACCCCCTTTTCGCCCAGATCGCCTTGTGGTGGTTCGGAAGACACCTAGGGCTGACCACAACTGACCCTGTAGCGATCCGGCGTGCGGTAGTGCCCCACCTCCAAATGGTTGCCTTCCGCCCACGTTCCCCCGCACCACTCAGCGGGCATTAACCACAATCTTGCCACCCAAGCTCTCACCGCGCCATTCAGGGCGATAGTAGGCGTAGGCTTGTGAGGCTACCGCTTGTGCCCGCACTGGATACAACGCCCGCGCCTGGAACGCTAATGCCACGGAATCATCGGGTTGCATATCTTCGATGTAGAAGATCACCTTACGCCCAGCAAGCTCCCACCGCTTCAACTTCGGCGTGCGCTTCGCCAGCGTATCGAGCGAGGCAGCCTCTGGCGCAAAACCAGTTGGCACCGCCACATCGACCACGACCATCCCCGCTGGGTCTGGCTGCGGAGGCGTATAGCGCACCGTGGCGGTCACATTCAGCAGATCATTCGTTGCAACCTCCTCTGAGCCATAGCGCACATCCAGCACAAAGGCCGAGGTTGCGGCGACTTCAGCCGCTGGTAGGTTGAAGCGGCGCACCACCTGGGCCACTGGCTGCCCCTGGCCTTGCGCCTCCAACGTGACCGCCGCAATTGTTCCAGGCAGTTCCACCAGTTGGACCACATCGGCATTCTCGGCGTTCAGGCGGAGGTTTTTGCTGAACCCGGCGGCCTTGACAGTCACCGTAGCATCAATGGCGTTGCGGGAGGAGACCGCAGCGGCGGTCATCGCTTGCAGGGCGACAACAGTATCCTGTGTGGAGCCAAAGCCGCCCTGCGGCCCACGGCGCGTCGAGAGCCAGCGAATCGCCCGTCCGGCATTGAGCGCATCACCACCAGCCAGCAGCGCCAGCGCTGCATAGGCGGTTGTCTCGGTGATCGCACTCTGCCCGCGATTCGGCGGCACGGTGGCACCAGGCCGCCCCGGCCCAGGAGTGGCCAGTGGGGGCTGCGGCTGTGGATCGCTGCCCCAGAATAGCCCTTCTTCCGACTGACGGGAGATTTTTAACAGTTGATCCAGCGCAGCGGCAGCCTTGGCGCTCTTC
>JBDHWF010000072.1:0-20802 GCA_039810045.1 Chloroflexia bacterium | reverse complement strand
TAGTGGTGGTTGAGATAGGCGATAGTAGCGAGGTTCGCCGCGTGACCCAGCGCCAATAGGGCGAGACTGCGGCGGGTAGGGGGCAACAGGGCGAGCAAGAGGGCTGCGAGTGGCAGAATCGTTGGCGCGACGATCAGCGCGTTGACCAGCAGGCGGTCGCGGGGGGCGACGTGACGTAGCACTGATTCACGCGGGAAGACGAACCAGCGGGCGATCAGGGCGAAGTAGGGGCGTGGGCCAGTTACCACGGTGCTGATCGCGTGGCGCAACGGGGTTTGGGCCAGGGTGTACCCAGCGCGTCGGAAGCGTTGCGCAACCGCGAAATCGTCAGCCAGAATCGACTCCAGGCCCACAAAGCCACCCACGCTATCGAGAATGTCGCGCCGAATTGCGTAGAACATTCCATTGATCGTGAATGGCGTGGTCAGGGCGAGCGGGGGCAGGTAGGTCAGCAGGCTATTCGCGTTGACAAACCCCGCGACCAGGCTGGACCAGACGTTGCTGAAGCTGATGTAATAGGGCAGGCCATAGGCGAGACCAACGTCTGGGCGGTCAAGGTGGGGCAGGGTCTGTTCCAGGCCATTATCGGGGAGGCGGGTATCGTCGTCGAGGATACAGATGATCGCGCCCTGGGCAGCGGCAGCCCCCTGAATCAGCTTGACCGTCTTTGGATTGCGCCAGTCGTTGCTCTGGGGTGGTGGGGTCAGCAACAGGCGGATCTGGTGGGTCGGGTGGGCGGCGATCAGGGCGCGGCAGGTGGCGAGCCCCACGGCATCGTTTTCATCAACTAACCAGAGCCATTCGCGCTGGTAACTGCTGCGGGCGCGGAGGGTAGCGGCCAGGGTGTCCGCTAAGGTCGGGTCGCCGCTCAGAATCGGCTGGATGATACTGACGAGTGTGGTGGCCGGGTTGTGGGCGAGTGGCGGCGGCGGTTGCTGGAAGTAACGGCGTACCTGCCACCATTTCCAACCACGTTCGGCCAGCCAGAGACCCGTGACGGTGATCTGCGCTCCTGTGCGCCACAGCCGCCCATTCATGGCAGTCGCTCGAATCGCCCACCCCTGGCGATCCGTAAGCGCTGACCGCGCCACTCCACTTCGTCGTTGGCAAAGAGGGCGGCGGCGAGCGCATACGCGGGCAGCAGCAGCGCGGTGAGCGGAAAAGTCCACCAACGATGGGGGGGCGGTGGGCTGGGATTGCGGAGCAAGCCTTCATTGATGAGGGCACTGCCGCTGTAGAGGCCCAGCGTGGCGAGCAAGGCAAGGGCAGTGGTGCGGCTGCGGATCAGGATTGCCAGTAGCGCCACGCTTGGCGGCACCAATACCCCCAGGCTGATCACGATTCCGCTGCTCGCTTCGCGCGGGGTCAGCGCCCCGGCCATCGCCTGCCGGGGCAGAACGAACCAGCGGCGCAGTTGGCGGGCGAGCGTTGCGCCGCTGGCGAGGTCGTTATCAACGTCGTAGCAGACTGGCGTTTGCACGATCTGTCGGCCAATCGCCAACAGGCGGCGGGCAAAGGCGAAGTCATCGTCGATCTGATCCTCCAGACCCGCCAATCCAC
This sequence comes from Chloroflexia bacterium, assembly GCA_039810045.1. GTDB lineage: Bacteria > Chloroflexota > Chloroflexia > Thermomicrobiales > CADCWN01 > CADCWN01. The sequence continues at coordinate 19,242 of JBDHWF010000072.1, read as the reverse complement.
CCGCTTGCTGGAAGTGGTGCCAACGGTAGGCGACGAGATGCCCGGTGATCCGAGGTGGTGGGCTCAGCCACGTCAGCAGGGCGGAGGCCGCCGGAAAATTGGCATTGTTCAGGCCACTGAGCAGTGCCGACCAGGGCGTGCGCCAGTTCGTGTAGCAGGGCAGGCCGAACGTGGCACTGATCGGGCTGGTGGGGGCAGCCAGCGCAGCGACAAGGTCGCGCAGGGCGGTGGGCCGTGGCGCGATGTCGTCGTCGATCAGGCAGAGAATCGCGTCAGGGCTGGTAGGGGCAACGATCGCCAGTCCCGCCATCAGCTTGACGATCTTTGGCGCAACTGGCCCAGCAGTGGCTGGCACGCAGACGATCTGGGCGTTGAAGTGGGGCAGCGTGGCGAGCAGGTGCCGACAGCACGCCTGGGAGGCGCGGTCGGCAGCGTCGCAGAGCAGCAGATGTTGGCGTGGTGCAGGATAATCAAGGTTGGCACAGGCCGTCAGATTGGCTGCCAGTTGGTCGGTGTTGTCCATTTGCGTAATCGGGTGCAGCATTGTCACTGGTGGCCAGGAAGTGGGTGGAGCAGGCGTGGCACGGCGTAGGAAGGCGGCGAGAGCGGCGGCTTTCACCAGCCGATCAACGGCGTAGAGCAGGGTCAGGCCCTTTGCAATTTGCCCAGCGCAGGCGCGGTGGCGGCTCATTCCTCGCCCTGTGGCGTGCGGTCTTTCGGGGCGGTCATCATCCGGCGAATCCGGCCACGTTGCGAGCGGACAAGTGGGCGGGTCAGGCGTGGTGCCAGTTGGTGCGCCAGGGTTAGGGCGCGTTCGCTCGAACTGCCGTGCCAGTTACGCTGACCGCTGAGCAAGGCGGTGACGATCGCTGCTCCCACACTGTCGGGGTCGGCAAGGCGGTAACGGGGGAACCCCGCTGCCTGCGCCATCCCCTGTGTCATCGCGGTAGCTGTATTCGGGGGGTAGGCAATCAGGACACGCACTCCCTGGGGGCCAACTTCGTGGCGCAACGACTCCCCAAACGCCGCGATTCCCGCCTTCGTTGCGCTGTAAAGCGTGGCGGCAGGCAGGGGCAAATCAGCGGCGAGGCTGGCGAGCAAGATTACCCCGCCTTTAGTAGTGATGAGATCGGGGATGGCGGCCTGAGTTAGGGAGAGCGGCACGGTCAGGTTGAGCGTGACCGCCTGTTCGATCTGGGTGGCGGTCAGCGTTGACAGATCGCCCCCGGCGAGCATCCCTGCGCCATGTACCAGCAACGTTGGCGGCCCCAGGGCGGCGCGGACGCGGGGCAGGACCGTTTCCCGAGCGGCAGAGTTGGTGAGATCGATCGGGAGCGCGAGCGCCCGTACCCCAGTTTTCCCTAATTCGCTGGCAACTGCGCCGAGCAGCGTGCTGCGACGCCCAACGAGTGCAAGATCATAGCCCTGTTTCGCCAATGCTCGCGCGATCCCCCGCCCAATCCCGCTCCCGCCGCCTGTGACGAGAGCGACGGGGTGACTCGGTGGCGTCATTTGCTGATCGGGGGTGGTTGGCTGGGTCTCCATCGGGATCCTCCTTCTCAGTAGACCAGGGCGACTGCGCCCAGGGTGAGGCCCGCGCCGGAGCCGCCGAGTAAGACGCGGTTGCCGCGCTCGATCTTGCCCGCGGCGACTGTTTCCGCCAGAACCAACGGCAATGATGCGGCGACGCAGTTGCCCCGGCAGGCGAGATTACTCATCACCTGTTCTTTGGTGAAATCGAGACGGTCGGTGAGCAGATCGAGCGCGTGGCGGCTGGCCTGGTGGGGAATCAAGGCATCGATGGTGGCGCGTTCCCAGCCGATCTCGTGCAGGAAGGCGGTGAGGAACGGCCCGATCAGTCGTGCGCCTTGCCGATAGACCTGCGGGCCATTCATCCGAAAGTAGTTCATCTCTGGCGTGGTGGCGGGGTCATTCGGATGATAGCCAGTGCCGCCCCCCAACACCACCGTATGGTCGGCGCCGCTGGTATGTGTCACGAATCTCGCTCCGCAGAGCGCGCTGGCCTCGCCAGCGGGGGTGGCAGTGATGACAGCAGCAGCGGCAGCATCGCCAAAGAGGACGGCACTTTCGCGTTCTTTCGGGTTGAGCGAAGGGGACGCCCGTTCGCTACTCACGATCAGGACGTGCCGATAGCTGCCACTGGTGATCAACGCGGCGACAGTTTGCAGGGCAAAGAGGAAGCTGAGGCAGGTGGCATTGAGGTCGAAGCAGGCGGCCTGCCCATCGGCGATCCCCAGTTCGCGGGCCAGTAAGACCGCGGTGCAGGGGATCGTTTGGTATGGGCTCGATGAAGCCCCAACGACGGCGTCAAGGTCGGCTACCGTCAGGCCTGCCTGCTGGAGGGCGGCCTGGGCTGCCTGCGCGCCCATAAAAACGGAGCTTTCGGCGGCACTGGCATAGCGGCGTTCGTGTACGCCTGTGGCGCGGGCGATCCAGGTGGGGTCAATCCCCAAGGTGGTAGCAAGTTCATCATTTGTGACGCGGCGGTTCGGCAAGTAACTGCCGAGGCCGCTGATCTTGATCGGAAACATCGGTATTGCTTCGCTCCTGCAAAAACTGGTGAACCAATTGCGCGAAATGCAACGAATACTGACAAGTCGCAAGGCATAACGATTGCTATCAAGCGTACTGCATTCTGTTTGCTACTGCCAATAATGCCGATTGCTGCAACGTGAGCGAGGGACATCGCGTGACCCCGCTACGGCTGGGGGCGGGGCTACTGTGGGCCGGTTGTAGCTGTGGCAATACTGGCGGACAGGGTGGTTCGTGCTGTGGGGTAATCTCTGCTACTATCGCGCATACCGTACCGATTACAGAGGAAAGGAGGCCCCACAATGACCAGGCAGTTGCAGGGAATTATGCCGCCAATGGTAACGCCATTTACCGCTGATGAGGAGTTAGATGAAGCGGCATTACGCCGCGAGACGGCCCTGATGCTTGCGGCGGGGGTCGATGGGCTCTGTGTTGGGGGCAGCACGGGCGAAGGCCATATGCTTTCGCTGGAGGAATCGTGCCGGGTTACGGCGATCGTGCTTGAAGCGGTGGCGGGCCGCGTGCCAGTGATTGCGGGCATTATTCAGGACTCGACCCGCGAAGTGATTCGCTATGGACAGGCGTTGCGGGCGGTTGGGGCCGACGCACTGCAAATCACCCCAGTGCATTACCTCTTTGCCCCAACCGAGACCGGGACGATCGCCTATTACCGCGAGATCGGTGAGGCGGTTGGCCTCCCGATCATTATCTATAATGTGATTCCCTGGAATACGATCAGTCCCGATTTGCTGATGCGGCTGGCAGAGGTGGAGCAGGTCGTTGGGGTGAAGCAGAGTGGTGGCGATATTCATAAACTGGCCGACCTGCTGAAGATGAATCAGGGTCGGTTGAAGATCTTCTCCGCCGTTGATGATCTGCTGTACCCATCGTTCACCCTGGGGGCTGAGGGGTCAATTGCCGCGATTCTGACGGTGTTGCCCGAGCTTTCGGTGCAACTCTGGCAGGCGTGTCAGGCGGGGCGACACGACGAAGCGTTGGCAATCCACCTGAAACTGTTGCCCGTCTGGCGGGCGATCAATGCGCCCGATATGTCAGCGCGGACGAAGGCGGCGTTGCAATTGCAGGGGCGGGCCGTTGGTGAGGCGCGGCGTCCGATTCTCCCCGTGAGTGCTGAGGTGCGCGACCAGATTGCGGCAGCGTTGGCTGAGGCAGGAGTATTGCAGGCGAGTGCCGTCGCTGGTTAGGGTGATGGCTGGGCTGGTTGAGCGTAATGATGGGGTGGCCTTGCGGGGTCATCCCATCGCCTTGTCTGGGCGGAGTTACGGTTGCGGTGGTGTGAGGCGTTGGACGCGCCGCCGTTTGGCCCCTGCGACAGTGGGAGGGATCCCGGCGGTGACGATCACCGCCGGGGGCTGGCACTGATAGCTGGTGATGGTGTTGACGATGCTGGTTTCGGTGGCGGCGGCGATCGCGGCGAATGCCGCGTCGGGCGGTACGGCGAGCGCGACGTGGAGTTGGCCCGGTTGCTCTTGCGTGGCCTGATAGTCGAGGATTTGCGGGCTAGCCAGGAGAATAGCGCGGCGGATTGTGTCGGGGAAGCAGGGGCGCAGGCTGCCATCGTGGGCAATGAATTGGCACAGATCGTCCTGTCGCCCTTCCACAGCAGCGATTGTCTGGAATGGTGAACCACAGGGACAGGGGGCATCGTCCAGGCGCAGCACATCGTTCAGGCGGTAGCGGATGATCGGCTGGGTGCGCCGATAGAGGTCGGTAATGATCGGCGTGACGCGGGTGGGGTTGGTGGGGTCAACTGGTTCGTATTGCAAGGCGACGAGGTCTTCCTGGACGTGCAGAGTACCATGTTGACAACTGATTGCTAATAGACCTTCGGTGCATTGATAGACCTGGCCCACTGGCGCGGCAAAGGCTGTTGCCAGCCGGGTGCGATCCTGTGGTTCCAGAGTCTCCGCCACGGCCAGCAGTTGCTGTGGGGCAATCTGTAAACTGCCTGCTTCCTGGGCAGTGGCGAGCAGGTCGAGCAACGAGGGTGGCCCGACCAGATAGGTTGGCGCGAAGGTGTTCAGCGCGGCGACCGCTTCGGCGAGCGGGAGCATCAGGTCGAAGAAACGAAACTGCACACGGCGGCTACCGAGGCGTTCATAGAGATTGCTATTGGCGCGGAGGAAGAAGGCGACGCGGGCGGGGGCGCGTTGCAGTTTCAGCGTGCGGGCGAGGATTGTGCCAGCCCAGGCGGCTGATTCCCACGGACTGACCAGAAAGAGGCCGCGATGTCCAGAGGTGCCAGACGATAACCCCACCGTCAGGCCGTTGATCGTTGGCTGGAAGTTGCGGTCACGCTCGGCGGCAAGCGCGACCGCTTCGGCGTCGGCGCGGCGAATGCCACGGGTGTTGAACTGGTCGAAATTCGCCATCATCAACTGTTTGTTGACCGTTGGCAGGGTTTGCCAATGCTCAAGGTCGTGACCGCGCCAGTGGGCGGCGTAGAACGGCGCGTGGGCCTGGGCGTAGGCGACGATCTGGCGGGCGTGGCGTTCGCGATAGCGGGCCAGACGGGGGCCACGCAGGGTGCGCCAGCGCCACTTTGCGCGGAGGAAATGGGCGACGATCAGGGGGGTAGCACGGTTCATGGCGCAGAGATGGCGGCGGCTTCGCGGTGCAGTTCACGGCCCAATGCCTCGGCGCAGTGGGTCGGCACGATGGCGACATCGGGGCGGGCGAGCGCGAAGTCGTGCAGGCGATTGAGGGTTTCGATCAATGCTTGGGGATCGTGGGCGATCTGATCGGCGAACCGCGCTGGCGGGCGGCGTTCGCGGTAGGAGCGAGTGAGCCAGCTACCATCGGCAGCCAGCAAGATGGGGCCACGGTCGGTTTGCACCAGCAGCCCCATTTGCCCACAGGCGTGACCGGGCAAGGGGATCAGCAGGGCCGAGCCATCAGCGAAGAGATCGTGCGTAGAGCCAAGGGCGGGGAGTGTGGGGCCAGCGAACGTGTCGATCAGGGTGGCGCGGGCGGCGAAGTCAGTGGGAATCAGGTCGAGCAGGAAGCCTTTGGTCAGCGCCGCAAAGCCCTGGCGGGCGCAGAGATCGTCCCAGGCGGCGCGACTGGCGATCAGACGGGCGCGGGGAAAATCGTGCAGACCAGCGACGTGATCGGCGTGAAAATGGGAGATCACAACAGCTTGTATATCGTCGGCAGTCAGGCCCAGCGCACCCAATTGCGCGACAGTGGCCAGCCGTGGGTTGAGACGCAGCGGGGTAACGTAGCGAAAGAGGCGTTTCGGCCAGGATTCTGTGCTCTCGAAAATTCGTGGAGCGTAGCCAGTATCAAAGAGGAACCAGCCATGCGCTGGATGCTGGAGCAGGGCGACTGGGGCGTGGCAGGCGATCTGCTGAAACCGTCCACCCTGCATCACCATTGCTTCGTACGCCAGGCAATAGCCAGTGTCGAGCAGGTGGCATTGCAGATGCGGGGTCGAGGTGGGGGGCATTCGTCAGCCTCCTTGGCGTTGTAGCGCAGCGACAGTGCGCTCGATTCCGTCTGCTAAAGAAACCACTGGGGTATAGCTGAGGTCACGACGGGCAGCGGTGGTATCGTACGTTTGGGTACGGGCAAGGATCGCGGCGGAGTAGCGCGTTAGGAGTGGCTCCTGCCCGGTCAGGCTGGCGCGAATTTCCAGGGCGGTCGCTGCCAATAGCACCGCTGCCAATGGCACACGGCGGAGATTAGCAGATAACCTAAGGTGGCGCAGTACGAGGCGAATCACGACCCAGAGCAGTGGATGGGCGTCGTTGGTGATCGTATAGGTGCCACCAACGGCGGCGGGCGCAGCCAGGGCCAGGAGCGCGGCGTGCGCGACATTTTCCACGTAGGTCAGATCGACGCGGTTTCGACCATCGCCGATCTGGAACAATCGCCCACGGCGGGCGGCGTCGAGCAGGCGCGGTAGTAGTGCGTTATCGCCGGGGCCGAAAATCGCCTTTGGACGCAGGGTCACGGTGGCGAGTCCCGCTGCGTGTGCCTCGTTGACGCGATCTTCGCCGAGCGCTTTGGTGAGGGAGTAAACCGAGGCGAACTGTGGTGGGCGTGGGGCATTCTCCGGCTGATTGACCAGATCATGACCGGCAAAGGTGACGCTGGGGGAAGAAACGTAGACCAGTCGGGCGACGCCGTGCTGCTGGCAGCCAGCAAGCACCGCTTTGGTGCCTCCCACATTGATCGCGAAGAAATCCTCGCGGCGGCCCCACGGCGCTGAGAGTGCGCCCGCATGAATGACGGCCTCCACGCCAGCACAGGCCGCAACCACGGCGGCGTGGTCGCGGAGGTCAGCGCGGACTGGTGTTGCTCCTGCTGTCAGTAGATCGCCTACGCTGGTGAAATCGCGGCCCAGGAGGGCGACCTGATGGCCCTGATCAAGGGCCATCCTGCCGAGATAGCGGCCAAGAAACCCCGTACCACCAGTAATCAACAGCTTCATTGTTGGCGACCGTCATGCTGGAGAAAGGCGAGGATTGTCGAGTTGATTGTGGCAAAGTTCGCGGCAGTGGCGATATGACTTTGCCCCGGCAGTGTCATCGTTTCTACCAGATTCGGGATGATCTGCTGCGCCCTGGCGAGCAAGCGTGCAGCAGGGAAGAACGGGTCGCATTCATTGGCGATGATCAGCGTGGGCGCGTCAAACTGGCGCAATTCCTCCGCTGTGGCGTTGCGCGGCAGGCTTGTTTGCAGGCGCAGGTGCCGATAAATCAGGCCGATCTGTTCTGCCAGCAGCGGGTTTGGTTCACTGAGTAGCGGGCGCGTGGCGCGGTCGAGGCGGGCGGCAGTTGGCTGCCAGCGATAAGCCAGCATCGGCAGCAGAATCTGCCGCACGATTGGACCGATGGGTCCCATGATCAACCCAGCCGGGGCAACTAACCCCAGCGCCGTGATGCGCGCTGGGTCGTAGCCCGCCAGCCGTAGGGCCATCCCGCCACCGTAGGAAATCCCGACGATTGGCAGCGGCCCCAGGGCCAGTTGATCGAGCAGATCAGTGAGCCAGCGGGCGTGTTCGTCGCCGCTTGTGGCAAGCGGGGTGGCGTCGCTGAGGCCCGGTTGCCCCAGCAGGTCGGGGGTATAGAGTCGATAGGTGGCGGCAAGCGGGGCAAACCAGCCCAGCGTAGTCGGGCTGAGGAAGTTGCCACCCGGTAACAGGAGCAGCGGTGGGGCTGTTACCCGCCCCATCATCAGCAGATGTGTCCGTCCAGAGCGCGTTGGCACGAAGCGGCTCTCGGTGGGGCGGGGCAAGGCGCGCAGTGCAGCGTCGTACTGGGCCAGCAGGTCACGTTCTCCGGCTCGACTGCGGTAGATCGTGGGCATCAGCCTCCTGGGTGATTAACCAGCGACCGCTTTGGCAGCAGCGGTATGCTCGCTGGCAGCGGCTGGCGCGGGTGTGGTGTCGGTGACGATTCCGGCTAACAACTGCTCACGGTTGGCGAGCAGGCTACGTCCGATGATCTGGCGATTGATCTCGCTGGTTCCTTCGCCGATCTCGTTGATCTTCACCTGCCGCCAATAGCGGCCAGCCGCGCTGTCAGCCATGAACCCGGCCCCACCGAGGATTTGTGCCGATTGGTCGGCGGCCCGCTTCGCCGTTTCGGAGGCGAAGACTTTCGCCATACTGGCCTCACGGCTGTAGGGGCGGCCCTGGTCTTTCATCCAGGCGGCTTTGAGCACCATGGTTCGGGCTAACTCAATCTCCATCGCCATATCAGCCAGTTTGAACTGAATGGCCTGGAAGTCAGTGATCGGGCGGCCAAACTGCTGCCGCTGCGGCGCGTAGGCGAGTGCCTCATCAAGACAGGCTTGGGCGAGGCCAACCGAGAGCGCGCCAACAGCCACCCGCCCCGCATCGAGGATCTGTAGGAACTGGCGGAAGCCAGCCCCGCGTGCGCCGAGCAGATACCGTTCAGGAACGCGGCAATCGTTGAAGTAGAGGGGGCTTTGGTTCGACGCCCGCCAGCCCACTTTTTCATAGGCGGGGCCACGGGTGAAGCCCGGTGTCTCCTGCGGCACGATGATCGCGGAGAGTTCGGGGCGATCATCAGCGCGGGTGCCAGTGCGAGCGATGATCGTGACGCCAGCGGTGATGGTGGTGCTGCCGTTCGTGATATACCGCTTCGCGCCATTGATCACCCATTGGCCGTCAACCAGTTCGGCGGTGGTGGCGGTGCCGCCAGCGTCGGTGCCCGCTGTTTCCTCGGTCAGCCCGAAGGCCCAGAGGCGTTGCCCGCTAGCCGTTTGAGGGAGGAATTGGGCCTGTTGTTCAGGCGTACCAAAGGCGACGAATGGCGCACAGCCCAGCGATACGTGGGCCTCCATCGTAATTCCCACGGAAGTATCGGCGCGGCTGATTTCCTCCAAGGCGAGGCAGTAGGTGACAAAATCGCCGCCAGTCCCCCCATACTCCTGCGGTAAGGTCAGCCCCAGCAGGCCATGCTGCGCCATTTCCTGCACGATCTCGTAGGGGAACTGTTGCTCACGGTCAAGCTTGGTGGCCTGTGGCCTGATGACACGCTGGGCGAACGCCCGCGCCAGATCACGCCAGTGAACTTGCTCGGCAGTGAGATCAAAGTTCATCGCATTCCCTCCATCAGTGAGCGGCAACGGTGTTTGCTGGCAGGCCGTGTGGTTGCCTTAATCATACCATTGGGCAGCGGTGATGTGGTGGTTCAGCGGTAGTGGCTGTGTGTCGCTGTTCGGGGTTGGAAGGTGACTATTCGCCGCGTAATCGCCGCAATTCGGCTTCTAGCGCGGCAAGTTGGGCGTCGCGTTCGGCCAACTGCTGCTCGCGCTCGTGCAGCAGGGCCTCTGCCTGACGGCGTTCTGTCTCTGCCTGACGGCGCAATTCCTGGTTCTCCTCGTGGGTGGGCACCAGCACGCCATCCTGATCATAGACGCGCAGGTATGGGCGCTGTGGTTGGAAGGCGATTCCTAAACGGCTCTGCCAGCGACCAGCAGCATTGGCGACCCAGGGCTGGTAGCGACCATCCAGCCCTAATTGCCAGCCCACCAGGACCGCCGGAATCAGCGCGGCGGTGGCGTCAAAGACGAGATATTCCGCGATCCCGCTGTGGGCGTAAATGTCACGCTTGTCCTGCAGGTCGCGGTCCTCGTAGGTGGAAGGGCTGGCGACTTCAATGACCAGGGCGGGAGCCCCTTCGGTGACGGTGTCCAACCGTTCGCGATTCCCCAGGTTGCCGAGTGTGGGGTGGATGAGAATATCGGGGGAGAGATTGAGCGGGCGGTTGTTGACACGCGGCAGGATGATGCGGAGTTGGTTGCCGATATACCAGGGCAACCCACGGCCAGGGCCACAGGCTTTCAGGCTGGTGGAAAGCACCGTAATCGCGTCCTGGTGGTACGTGCTTCCCACAACTGAGTCCTCCGTATCATCGGTGAAGGCAGCGTATTCTGGCCCGAGTGGGCGAATCGTGGTTAGACTCATCGGCAACCTCGCTCTCGCTGATCGGTTTGGTGCTCCGTCAAGTATAGCATCCAGCCAGCACTCGCTGGGTGGATATTTCGCCACGACACAGCGCGGATTGTGCCCTGCTGGGGCCGACGGTAGAATGGAAGATAAGGAGAGCTTGACAGCGGCGGTAGCGCCCAGGGAGGTTGATGATGATAGAGAGGACACCCAGCGCAGGCTTGCCAATTCATGCCGTCCCTGCGGCAGCGGTGCGGCGTGCAGAGCGCCCGACGGCGACGCTTCGTATCGAGGGGCTGGTGGCCCGGCCCCGCGCCCTTACCGCCGCCGCCCTGGCTGACTTGCCGCGCGCCGACCTGATCGAGGACTTCACTTGTGAGGAAGGGTGGTCCGCGCCAGAGCAGCACTGGCGGGGGATTCGCCTCACCGATCTCCTTGCCTTGGCTGATCCATCGCCAACAGCACGCTACGTGCGTGTGTGCGCGGGCGGCTACGCCGTACCGCTTCCCCGCGACGTGGCAGCGGCGGCACTCCTGTGCGATGAACTGAACGGGCAGCCACTGACGGCGGAGTCTGGCGCGCCGTGGCGGTTGGTCGTTCCCGGCGGGGCGTGCTACTCCAGCGTCAAGTGGGTGAGCCGCATCGAACTGGCGGCGGAGGCGGGCGATCCGAGTGGAGAGCGGATCGCGCGGGCGCGGGCGGGCTTGGCCCCTGCCGAGGCAGATAGCCTGGAAGATGCGACGCGGTGAACGGCCTTCGGGCTTGCTCTTGGACAATCCAGGGACAAACGGATCGTTTGGCTGAACGGTGTATACGCACGGTGGCGATCCGTTTGCCCTGAGATTTCTGCGATTAGGGTTGACAGCATAGGATCTGGCTTGTACTATGACTGCAGTACCGAACGCTGTTTCGCACTAGCCGGAGCCATGCGCCTGATGAGTACGCTACGCCGATTTGGACAACTGCATCTGCCGACGCCCATTATCGTCGTCGTCCTTATTAGCCTCCTCCTTACGGGAGGGGATAGGTGCTTGGGAGGCGAACGGTAAGGCAAACGGAAAAAGCAAGGACGATGGAACGGGCCTCCCAAGCGATGGGGAGGCTTTTCTGCATCTCCTGGGCAACGGAGCTAGGAGCGGAAGATCAAGGAGGATCGGATGAAGCGTAGTGCGGAAGAACAGCAACAAGTAACCCCTGGCGCGCTTGACGAGCAATCCACGGGAGACACCACGCCAGCGTATGGCCGCAGGCGACCCTGGCGCGGCAGCGCCCATGAGTACGATTTCGGCCCCCAGGACTCAACGGCTGTTGGGGAGGAGCAGCCGAAGCGACGATGGCGTGAGAGCGCCCACGAATACGATTTCGGTGGTCATTGGGATTAAGCGTCGACGAATGATCTTCGTGCTGAGGCACGAGGGAACGGCCAAAAGGGAGGCAGTATGAGTTCCGCCACGATCACTCCCGCAGCAACGCCCGCTGCGTCAGCAACCACTCCCGCCCCGCGCCCCTATCTGGGGGCTCACGCGCTCTGCGAGGCGTTGATCCGTGAAGGTGTCGATCTGATCTTTGGCTACCCCGGTGGTGCCGTTATCCCGCTCTACGATGTACTCCCCAGCTACGAACCACAATTGCGCCATATTTTGGTCCGGCATGAGCAGTGGGCGGGCCACGCCGCCGAAGGCTACGCCCGGGCGACGGGCAAGGTGGGCGTTTGTCTGGCGACCAGCGGCCCTGGCGCGACGAACTTTGTCACGGCGATTGCCGATGCGATGCTCGATTCCACGCCACTGGTGGCGATCACCGGGCAGGTGGGCTTGCCGATGATCGGCAAAGATGCCTTTCAGGAAGTCGATATTATCGGGGTGACGCTGCCGATCACCAAGCATTCATTCCAGATCGAGCGCGTAGCCGATATTCCGCGGGTGGTGGCCGAGGCGTTTCACCTGGCCCGCAGCGGTCGTCCTGGGCCAGTCTTGATCGACATTCCGAAGACCACGATTGTGGCACCGACAACGCCCTCCGCTGGGTATCAGGTTGAGTTGCCCGGTTATCGCCCGACGATGAACGGCAATATGGGCCAGATCAAGGCGGCGGCGAAGTTGATCGCGCAGGCGCAGAAGCCTGTGGTAATGGCGGGGCACGGCATCGCGATCAGCGGGGCGATGGAGGAGTTGCAGGCTTTCGTGGAGAAGGCCGACCTGCCCGTGGCGTTTACGCTGCATGGGCTGGGGACGTTGCCCGCCTCACACCCCAACGCGATTGGCTTTATGGGGATGCACGGCCACGCGCACGTCAATCGGGCGATTGACGAGTGTGACCTGCTGATCACCGTTGGGGCGCGATTTGACGACCGCGCTACCGGGCGCACCGATATGTTCGCCCCGAAGGCGACGGTGATTCACATTGATATTGACCCGGCGGAAATCGGCAAGAATGTGCGCGTTGATGTGCCGATTGTCGGTGATGCGAAGCGGGTGCTGGCGCGGCTGGCAGAGGTAGTGAAGCCAGCGGAGCGCGGCGAATGGCGGGCAGCAATTGATCGGTGGAAGATCGCTCCGCCAGTGCCGGAGTTCTCCGCTGATGAGCCAGGGATTTCACCATTCAAGGTGATTGCCGCCTTGCGGGCAGCAACGAAGGGCGAGGCGATCATCACCAGTGACGTGGGCCAGCACCAGATGTGGGCGGCCCAGTGGGGCGCTTACGAAGCGCCGAACCGCTGGATCAGTTCGGGTGGGGCGGGGACGATGGGCTTTGGCCTCCCCGCCGCGATGGGCGCGAAAGTTGGCTGCCCAGATACTGAGGTCTGGGCGATTTGCGGTGATGGTGGTGTACAAATGTCACTGCCAGAGCTTTCGACCATTGCGACCGAGAATATCCCGGTCAAGCTGATGATTCTCAACAATGGCTATCTGGGGATGGTGCGGCAGTGGCAGCAATTGTTCCACGGTGGCAACTATGCCCACACGCCAATTGGGGCGCCGGACTTTGTCAAGATCGCCGAAGCGTATGGGATTCTTGGTCTGCGGGCGGAGCGGCCAGAAGAAGTCTGGTCGGTGATTGAGCAGGCGCGGGCGGCGACCGGGCCAGTGTTGGTCGAGTTCCGCATCAATCCCGAAGAAAACGTCTACCCGATGGTTGCGCCAGGCGCGGCGAATTCGCAGATGATTGAAGGCGACCCCTCGGCGGTGGAGTAAGCACGGCGATTGGCTTGTGCGCATCACTAACGTTGGGCAAGACGACCAAGGAGGCGATAGATGGCGGTGGCGTTGAATAAACCAGGTGGCACCAGTGAGCATACGTTGAGTGTGCTGGTTGACGATCAGCCAGGGGTACTCAATCGGGTTGCCAGTTTGCTGCGGCGGCGGCGGTTCAATGTCGATAGTCTGAATGTCGGGGCCAGCGAACAGCCGGGGTTATCGCGGATGACGATCGCGCTCCACGGCGACGATGCCGAGACGGAGCAAGCGGTGAAGCAACTCTATAAGTTGCTGGAAGTGCGGAAGGTCACTGACCTGAGCAACGAGCGGCTGATCTCCCGTGAGTTGGCCCTGATCAAGGTAGCAGCCAGTGAGGATACCCGCACGCAGATTCGCGAGATTGCGGAGATGTTTAACGCGCGGATCGCGGACGTTGCCCCGCGTTCGCTGGTCGTCGAGGCGGTCGGTTCGGTCGCTCGCATCGATAGCTTGCTGGATATGCTGCGCGGCTACGGGATTAAAGAGATTGCGCGAACCGGGCGCGTCGCCGTTGCCCGCGGGGTTAGCGGCGATAACTGAGATGGTGAGCAAGGGCGTTCGCAGGAACGCCCTTTTCCGTGGGTGGAGTGCGGCGCTTCGGGGTCAACAGTAGGAATGGACGTGGCGCGGTTGGTGGATGAGCGGGGCGGCGAAGGGCAAGAAGCAGTGAACGCGGTGCCGACATTGATGACGGCGCGGCTGACGTTGCGGCCTTTTGCGCTAGCTGATGCCGCGCGGGTGCAGGAGTTGGCTGGTGATCAGCGAGTCGCCGAGACGACGCTGAATATCCCGCATCCGTATCCCGATGGTGTAGCGGAGGCGTGGATCGCCAGTCACGCGCCCGCTGCGGCCAGAGGGCACTTCTACTCGTTCGCGATTACCCGCACTAGCGATACCACACTGCTGGGCGGAATCGCCCTAACCTTGGCCCCACGGCACAACCGTGCTGAACTTGGCTACTGGCTGGGCGTACCGTACTGGAATCAGGGCTACATGAGCGAGGCGGCGCAGCGTGTCGTCGCCTTTGGGCTGGAAGCGTTGGGAATACACCGCATTGAGGCGACCTGCCTGCCGCGCAATCCAGCGTCGGCGCGCGTGATGGAGCATTGTGGAATGCAGCGCGAAGGGCTGCTGCACGACTATATTTGTAAGGAAGGGGTCTACGAAGATATCCTGATCTATGCGTTGGTGCAACGAGCGAGCGCAGACAACGTTGGGCGATAACGGATATCGCCAGGAGTGATAAGGAGCGGATCCTTATCCACCGCTGCCGAAGAAGGAGGAAGACCGATGGCCGTGACGATCTACTACGACAAAGATGCCGATCTTGAAGCCCTGAAACAGAAAAAAGTCGCCGTGATCGGGTACGGCAGCCAGGGGCACGCCCACTCGTTGAATCTGAAAGATAGTGGCGTCGATGTGCGCGTCGGTTTGCACAAGGGCAGCAAGAGCCGCGAGAAGGCCGAAGCACGTGGCCTGAAGGTGATGGATGTGGCCGATGCCGCCAAAGAAGCCGACATCATCATGGTCGTGGTGCCAGACGAAGTGCAGAGCAAGGTCTACGAGGAATCGATCAAGCCGCACCTGACTCCGGGCAAGATGCTGATGTTCGCGCACGGCTTCAATATCCACTACCAGTTCATCGACCCGCCCGAAGGGGTTGATGTGACGATGATTGCGCCGAAAAGCCCCGGTCATCGTGTGCGCGAACTCTACCAGGAGGGCGTGGGCGTGCCAGGGTTATTGGCGGTGCAGCGCGATGCGACCGGGCACGGGAAAGATCTGGCGTTGGCCTACGGCAAGGCGATTGGTTGCGCTCGCGCTGGCATTATCGAGACGACGTTCGCCGAGGAAACGGAAACTGACCTCTTTGGCGAGCAGGCAGTGCTTTGTGGTGGCGTCAGCGCCCTGATTCAGGCCGGCTTCGAGACGCTGGTTGAGGCGGGGTATCAGCCAGAGATGGCCTACTTCGAGTGCCTGCACGAGATGAAGCTGATCGTGGATTTGATGTACGAGGGTGGCCTGAAATATATGCGCTACTCGGTATCGAACACTGCCGAGTTTGGCGACTATACCAGCGGCCCACGGGTTGTCGATGACCATGTGAAAGAGTCGATGCGGAAAGTTCTCTCCGACATTCGCGAAGGGGTCTTCGCGAATAAGTGGATGGATGAAAATCGCAACAGCAACCAGGAAAACTTCAAGCAGATGCGCAGCAGCCACACCGAGCATCAGATTGAGCAGGTTGGTGAGCAATTGCGGGGGATGATGCCGTTCATCAAGAAGGGTGACACCGAGTAGCATACTGGTGGGGCGGTGGCCGCGCTGGGGAGTAGCCGCCACCGCCCACTGCCACAGGAGGGAGCCATGGAGCCTGCCATTCGCGACGATTCCCGGCGTATTCGCGTCTTTGATACGACTCTGCGCGATGGTGAGCAGTCGCCAGGGGCCACGATGTCGCTCGATGAAAAGCTGGAGGTAGCGACCGCCCTCGCTGACCTTGGCGTTGACGTGATTGAAGCGGGGTTCCCGATTGCCTCCCCTGGTGATCTGGCTTCGGTGAAGCAGATCGCGGAGCAGGCGCGGGGCGTGACGATTGCGGCGCTGGCCCGCTGCGTCAAAGCGGACATTGACGCGGCGATTGAGGCGTTGCAACCCGCCCAGGACCCGATGCTGCATGTCTTCTTCTCCACCTCGGATATTCACCTGCAACATCAGGTGCGCCTCTCGCGGGAGCAGGCGCTGGAGCGGATCGATGAGATGGTGCGCTACGCCCGTAACGCGGTGCCGAATGTCGAGTGGTCGGCGATGGATGCCACGCGTACCGACCTGGACTATCTCTGCCGTGCGGTTGAGGTGGCGGTGAAGGCCGGGGCGACGACGATCAATCTGCCCGATACTGTCGGCTACACCCTGCCGCACGAATGCGCGCGCATGTTCACGAAAGTACGGGCATATCTGGCCGACCGCGTGCTGAACGCCGACCAGATCGTCTTCAGCACGCACAATCACGACGACCTGGGAATGGCGACCGCCAACACCCTGGCGGCGATTGAAGCGGGCGTGCGGCAGATTGAAGTGACGATCAACGGGATCGGGGAACGGGCCGGAAATACGCCGCTGGAAGAAGTGGTGATGGCGTTGCGGACACGCGCCGACAATTTCACCAGCTACTCAACCGGGATTCGGACTGAGAAGATCGGGGGCGTTTCGTCGCTGGTCGGGCGCTCCACGGGCATCGTCGTTGCGCCGAATAAGGCCGTGGTTGGTTCCAATGCGTTCGCGCATGAGTCGGGGATTCATCAGGACGGCGTGATCAAAGATCGTACCACCTACGAGATTATGACGGCGGAATCGGTCGGCTGGACGGCAGATCGGTTGGTGATGGGCAAGCATTCGGGCCGCGCGGGGTTCCGCCAGCGACTGGTTGATCTTGGCTATACGGTTGAACCAGACCAACTGCAAGCGCTCTACACGCGGTTCATCGCACTGACCGACCGTAAGAAGCGGATTGACGACGCGGATATTGTGGCGCTCGTTGAGGACGAACAACAACGGACCGAGGCAGAACCGTTTACGCTGCTGGCGTGGCGGTCGGCCAGTGCGTCCGAGGGACAGGGTCACGCTGACGCTGCGGTGGTACTGGCGATCAATGGGCAGGAATATGAAGCGAGCGGCAGCGGCAACGGTCAGGTCGACGCCCTCTACGGGGCGGTGAATCACCTGGTGCGGATTCCGAATACGCTGGTCAGCTACCATATCGACGCGGTCACGCCCGGTGAAGATGCGCAGGGGGCGGTTGGCGTGACGATCGCCGTCGGCGATCGGACCTTCCAGGGCCGCGGTGTCGCAACCGATGTCGTCGAGGCGAGCCTGCGGGCCTATCTGGTCGCGTTGAATCGGGCGGCAGTGGCGGCGAAAGCCCCGGCGGCCCAGCAATCCAACGCAACGGCGCAGAGTAGGGCATAATCAGGAGCACAGGGAGATCGGCTATCTTTGGCACCAGTGAATGATCACGCGGTAGGGCGTGTAGGGAACAGTAGGGGGTATACGCATGGGCATGACAATGACCGAGAAGATTATGGCGCGGCACGCCGGGCTAGAATCGGTCAAACCGGGCGATCTGATCGAGGCTGAGATTGATCTGATGATGGGCAACGATATTACCGCGCCGATCTCGATCAAACGTTTGAAAGATATTGGGCTGACGAAGCTGCCGTTCCCAGAGCGGTTTTTCCTGGTGCTGTCGCACTATGCCCCATCGAAAGATATTGCATCGGCGGCGCAGATCATGATCTCGCGCTCGTTCGCCAAAGAACAGCAATTGCAGCACTACTACGCCGAAGGCTCGGGCATTGAGCACGTTATTCTGCCGGAAGAAGGGTGGGTGCTGCCCGGTGAGCTGATCATCGGGGCCGATTCGCACACCTGCACCTACGGCGCGACTGGCTGCTATTCGACCGGGATTGGTTCGACCGATCTGGCGGCGGCAATGGCAACCGGGCGGCTCTGGATGCAGGTGCCAGAGACGTATCGGTTCGAACTGAAAGGCACGCGGCCCGAATATATCATGGGCAAAGACCTGATTCTGCACATTATCGGGATGCTCGGCGGCGATGGCGTGCTGAATCAGGCGATGGAGTATTGCGGCGATGCGCTCCGCACATTGCCAATGGAAGAACGCCTGACGATGGCGAATATGGCGATTGAGGCCGGGGCATCAAACGGCATCTTCCCCTACGACGATATTACTGAAGCCTACCTGCAAGGGCGGGCGAAGAAGCCGTACACGCCCATTGCCCCAGACGATGATGCGACTTATGCGAAGCATTTCACGGTCGATGTCTCCAAACTCGAACCGCTGGTCGCGCTGCCCTGGTCGCCAGAGAATGTGAAGACTGTCAGTGAGATGAGCGGTGAGACCGTTGATCGGGTCTTCATCGGCTCCTGCACCAACGCCCGCCTGAGCGACTTGCGGACGGTGGCGAAAATCCTGCAAGGCCAGAAGGTCGCCTGTGACACGCTGATCGTCCCTGGCTCGAAGCAGGTCTACCGCGATGCGATGCACGAAGGGTTGTTTGACATCTTCCTCGATGCTGGGGCAACGGTCAGCGCGCCAACCTGTGGCGCGTGTTTCGGCGGATTTATGGGTGTGCTGGGGCCAGAGGAGAAGTGCCTAAGTACATCAAACCGCAATTTTGTTGGGCGGATGGGCCACCCCACCAGTAAGAGTTTCCTGGCGAATCCCGCGGTGGCGGCGGCTACCGCGCTGACTGGTGTGATCACCCACCCGAAAGAGGTCGTGGGTAAAGAGGCGGTGACGGCGTAACGGGCGCGAGTGATACACTGCCCGGTGGGTGTAGAAGGAGCGATGCACGATGCAGTTTGAGGGCCGCGCCTGGCGGTATGGCGATGACATTAATACCGATGTGCTGATTCCAGCACGCTACCTGAATACTTCGGACCCAGACGAACTGGCGAAACACGCCCTGGAAGACCTCGATGAGAACTTTGTTAAAGAGGTGCAGCCAGGGGATGTCATCGTTGGGGGAAAGAACTTTGGCTGTGGGTCATCGCGGGAACACGCCCCGATTGCGATCAAGGCGGCGGGGGTGAGCTGTGTGATCGCCAGTTCTTTTGCGCGGATCTTCTTCCGTAACAGTATCAACCTGGGTTTGCCGATTCTCGAATGCCCGGAAGCCGTGGCCCACGCGGAGATGGGCGATCAACTGACGGTCAATCTCAGCGAAGGGACGATTTTCAACCATACGTCCGGGCAGACCTATCAGGCCGCACCGTTCCCCGAAGGGGTGATGAAGATCATCCGGGCGGGCGGGTTGATGAACTCGATCAAGGACGAAGTGCAGGCGCGGGAAGCGACCTACGCCAAGGCTGACGCCTAAACGACCAATAGGAAAGATGCTGGCAGCGGCTCAGTGGCAGGGCGAAGAACAGTTCTGCGAACACTGAGCCGCGCGCCGTTTGGGGCTGAGGAGGAAGATGGTGACT
>JBDHWF010000071.1:0-21405 GCA_039810045.1 Chloroflexia bacterium | reverse complement strand
TCTTTGCGCCCCGGCCAGGTACTCTTTGGGCCAGCTACCTTGATCTTTGGTTCACCCACTCCGTCTTCTTCGTACCAGACTTCCTTGTAGACACCGCCCAGCGCACCACCTTCGGTCTGGTGTTCGAGCGAACCGCTGCCGACACCGAGGCTGGTACCAACCCCAAAGGCATCGATCGGCGCACCTGCCGCGAGCAGTTCTGCGATCTTAAACTCATCCATATCACCACTGACCAGAATGCGTACTTCGTGCAAGCCCGCATCGTCAAGCACCTGGCGCATATAGTGACTATCATCCAGGAAATCCCCGCTATCGAGCCGGATGGCAGCCAGACTATGCCCCAGGTCGCGCTGAGCGCGTTGGGCTACGGCGACTGCGGTGTGGATTGCGCGGCGGGCATCGTAGGTATCGATCAGCAGGGTATAGCGATTATAGCTCTCCGCTACCGCCATAAACGCTTCTTCTTCGGTATCGAAGAGTTGGACCAACGCGTGAGGAATAGAACCAGTGGCAAGGAGCCGGAAGCGAAACGCTGCCCCTAAGAACGAGGTGCTGGTGGCTCCCCCGATATACGATGCGCGGGCCACGACATACGGATCCTGGGCGCGGCGCAGCGCAAACTCAGCAACACGTTTGCCTTGCGCCGCATAGGTAATCCTGGCGGCTTTGGTGGCGATCAGGGTGGCGAGGTTGATCGCTTGGAGTAGGCCAGACTCCAGCAGCAACGCTTCGCGAAACGGGGCAGTGACGCGGAGAATCGGTTCATTCGGAAACGCAATCGTGCCTTCTGGTAGCGCCAGGATTTCGCCAGTGAACTGGAAGTCGCGCAACTCAGCCAGAAAGCCAGGGTCATAATCGCGAATCTGTGACAGATAGCGGAGGTCTTCCTCGCCGTAGCGAAATTCGCGCACGAATTCCAGGGCTGTTTCAATCCCCGCGACCAGCATAAACGAGCCGTTATAGGGCGCCCGGCGAGCAAAGAGATCAAATGTGGTCAGGCCATTGCGCCCAGTGCGCCAGCTAATGTAGGCGGCATCTGGGTGGTAAAGATCAGTCAACAGCCCCGGATGGTAACTGGTGAAGCTCCGTAACATTGGCGATGACTCCTTTCGCGACATGACACGCCCTGCTAAGCCGATATTAGTGTAAAATATACACAAACAAGTGATCTTGTGCAAGTATAGCGTGAAGTAGTTGAGCGCTTGAAATAGCGGGGCGCGTAATAGCAACAGCCATCCGGTAGAGAATCTGGAGCTTCTATGGGTTGGGTTGTGTGTTCGCGTAATGCCAGGGGGGCGAGCAATGAGCAATTGCTCGCCCCCCTTGGATTTCAGGAATCAGGTTTTGTGGCTTACTCGCGAATCCAGCGGTCGCTGTCGCGGGTCCAGTCGAGTTGACCGCCCTGCCCAAACCAGAGCTTCACTTCACGCTCAGCACTGCCTGGGTTTTCATCGGAGGCATGAATCAGGTTGCGCCCGATTTCAATCCCCAGATCCCCACGAATCGTGCCAGGGGCCGCTTTGGCTGGGTTGGTTGCGCCGACCGAGCTGCGTACCGCTGCCACTGCATCAACGCCTTCCAGCACGCCCACGACGACCGGGCCACTCATGATATAGCTAACCAGGCCATCGTAGAATGACTTGCCTTTATGTTCGGCATAATGCTCCTCAGCCAGCGCCCGTTCGACCATCTTGAACTGTAGCGCTACCAGCTTCAGACCACGCTTTTCCAAACGGCCAATGATCTCGCCAACGAGGCTCCGTTGCACACCATCTGGCTTCACAATGATCAGGGTTCGTTGGATATCTGCCATCGTCTTTCGTTCCTCCTCAAGGCTGTTGCTCTGCACCGTTGTTACGCAGAATGCGTGGGATGAATTCCTCCATCCTGGGGGACTCTACCACAAGAGCGCACTCTGTCGCATACTGCTCAGCGACAGGAGCGCGTGGTCGTTGTTCACCCGCACTTGGTATCAATCTACCAGCAGAAAGGATTGTCGTGTGCCAATGAACTTGCAAAAACCATCACCACTCACTATTGTCGGTGAGAAGATTGCGCTTGGCCCGCTGCGGCGCGATCTGATCCCTGCTCTGGCCCGCTGGCGGGGAGATTTCACCGTGCAACGCACATTCGGCGACCCACCCCATGCGGTCACGATTGAGGAAATGACCGCGCGTTATGAGCAATGGGCCGTTGATCCAACCAGTTACTGGTTCATCATCTATGATCGTGCCACCTGGCAACCTGTTGGCCATACCGATCTCTTTGAAATCGACTGGCGCAATCGTACCGCAACTTTTGGCATCCTGATCGGCGAGGATACCGCCAGAGGCAAAGGTTTTGGTACGGAAACCGCAACCCTGATGCTCGATTACGCTTTTACTGCGTTGGGGCTTCACAGCGTCATGCTCACCGTCGATTCATTCAACCTGGCCGGACAGGCCGCCTATCGTAAGGCAGGCTTTCGCGAATTTGGGCGGCGGCGACAAAGTGCGATCCTCAATGGCGTGCTGCACGATCTGATTTATATGGATTGCCTCGCCAGTGACTTTACTAGCCCGCTATTGCACCAGCTATTCAGGCCAGATCTATCACAGCAGCAGTAGCCTTAAGCTGGGGTATTCTCAAATACGGTGGTGAAATGTTCAACAGTCGGGAACGGATCGTAGAAGTGATGGAGCAGCCTACGCCACTCCTGGTATGCGGGTGAGCCGCGAAAGCCTTCGGTATGGTCTGTGAGGGTTTGCCAGCGCACGAGCAGGAGGTAGCGCTGAGGGTCTTCGATACAGTGTTGTAATTCGTGGCCCAGATAGCCCGCCGCTGCCGCAATAATCGCCGAGGCTTCCCGGAAGGCGACCTCAAATGCTGTGGTCTGATCCGCTTTGATGGTGAGTATTGCGGCTTCAAGAATCATGCTCTATCTCCCAAATAGCAAAAGCAGTGGATAGCCGCACAAGACTATCCACTGCTTCCCTGATCCTGATTAGACTGACGCGGCGACTTCAAGTTGTTCGAGATCGCTCAGGTCGTGATCATTGTTGTTCTGGGTGCTATCGACCAGAGCCATGGAGACCAGCCGATCATTCTTCTGTACCTTCATCAAGGTCACGCCCTGCGTGGCGCGACCAATGCGCGAGATCTGCTCGCCCTGAATCCTGATCACGATTCCCTTCTGCGTAATCATCATCAGGTTGTCTTCGCCTGAGACCATCCGTGCGCCAACCAGGACGCCAGTTTTGTCCGTCACGCGCATTGCAATGACGCCGCTGCCTCCACGACCCTGATGGGGGTAATCGTCGATAACCGTGCGCTTACCGAAACCATTGGCCGAGACAAAGACCAGATCATGGCCGGGAATGACCACATCCATCCCTACAACCACGTCGCCTGCAGCGAGCTTGATTCCAGTCACCCCTGCCGCTGGACGGCCCATTGGGCGGGCGTCGGTTTCGCTGAAGCGAATCGATTTCCCTTGCTCGGTAACAATGATAATATCCTGATCGCCCTTACTCATCCGCACCCAGGCTAGCTCATCGCCCGGTTCGATCCCTAGCGCGATCAGGCCGTTGCTCCGCACCTGGGCGAACTGGCTCAGATGTGTCCGTTTAATCTTGCCTTTGCGAGTGGCGAGGACGAGATAGCTGGCCCCGGAGAAATCTTTCACCGCCATCGGCATCGTGACCACTTCGTCTGGCTGGAGGGTCAGCAGATTGACGATAGGCGTCCCTTTGGCTGTGCGGCTGGCATCCGGCACTTCATGAGCTTTCAACGAGTAGCATCGCCCCTGATTCGTAAAGAACAGGAGGGTGTCCATCGTGTTGCAGGAAATGATGTGCTGTACATCGTCTTCCTCACGCATTGTCAGGCCACTGACGCCACGACCGCCCCGATGTTGGGTGCGGTAGGTGTCATCGGGCAACCGCTTCACATAGCCCTTGTTGGTCAGGGTCAGGAGCACGTTGATCTCTGGAATCAAGTCTTCGTCGGAAAGTTCACCATCCCCTTCGCGGATGATCGTACGGCGGTCATCGCCGTACTTCTCCTTGAGGTAGCTCATGTCCTCTTTGATCACTGCCAGGACTTTCTGCTCATCGGCGAGCAACGCTTCCAGGCCGCGAATCTGCCGCTGTACCTCTTTGTATTCGTCGTCAATCTTGCGCCGTTCCAGTTGGGCAAGGCGGGCAAGGCGAATATCGAGAATAGCGTTTGCCTGGGCTTCGCTCAGCTGGAAGGATTTCATCAGGTTGCCACGGGCCGACTCGGTAGTGCGCGAGGCGCGAATCGTGCTGATCACCTCATCGATGTGATCGAGGGCGATCCGCAAGCCTTCGAGGATGTGCGCCCGTTGGCGAGCCTTTTCGAGTTCAAAGACTGACCGCCGCCGAATGACTTCCTGACGATGCTCGATAAAATGCGTCAAAGTCCGCTTGAGGGTCAACACACGCGGTTGCTTGCCATCGACCAGCGCGAGCATATTGACCCCGAACGTGCTTTGCATCGCCGTATGCTTGAAGAGGTTATTCAGGACCTTCCGTGGCTGCGCCTCACGCTTCAGTTCAATCGCGATCCGCATCCCATTGCGGTCAGATTCGTCCCGCAAGTCACTGATACCATCAATCGTCCCCTCTTTCACCAGCGCAGCAATGCGCTCAATCAGGGTCGATTTATTGACCTGATATGGCAATTCGGTCACGATGATCTGGAAGCGATTGGTGCGGGCGGCCTCCTCAATAAAGGCCTTCGCGCGAATCAGGATTCGCCCACGACCAGTGGCATAGGCTTGTCGAATTCCTTCACGACCGAGGATTGTGCCACCTGTGGGGAAGTCCGGTCCTTGCACAATCTCGAGGAGTTCTTCGAGCGTCCCTTCTGGGTTGTCGACCAGGAAGACGACGGCATCGCAGATCTCGCGCAGATTGTGCGGCGGGATATTGGTCGCCATCCCGACCGCGATTCCGGCGGCTCCATTGAGCAGCAGAGCGGGGAGGCGAGCGGGCAAGACCGTTGGTTGCCGCATCGAATCGTCATAGTTGGGTACATAGTTGACGGTGTTCTTGTCAATGTCACGCAGGAGTTCTTCAGTAATCTCCGCCATCCGCGCTTCGGTGTAGCGCATTGCTGCGGGCGGATCACCATCGATTGACCCAAAGTTCCCCTGGCCATCGACCAATGGATAGCGTACCGACCAGGGCTGGGCCAGGCGGGCTAGCGCATCATAAATCGAGGAATCACCGTGCGGGTGATAGTTCTTCATCACCTCGCCGACAATACCGGCACTTTTGCGATGCCGCCCACTGCGGCGCAGACCCATTTCGTGCATTGAGTAAAGGACACGCCGCTGGACTGGTTTAAGGCCATCACGCACATCGGGCAGGGCGCGCTGCACGATGACACTCATCGAGTAATCAAGATACGATTGCCGCATCTCCTGCTCGATATTAACTAGCCGCACTGTTCCAATTTCCATCGCCGCTCCTTGTTGTCAGCACAGGGAAATTTCCCTATCACTACCGCTTGCTAAACCGTATAATTATAGCATAAATCGCCCCTTTTTACCCAGATTTCGACTATTATGTACAATATGTACGAACATGATCGAGCCTGGTATTTAGTAGGAATAGAGCGTGCGGACACCAACGCTGATTTTGCAGCAAGATCGTAGCCTGATTCTGGCAGTGACCGCACGTGGTGCCGCCTCGGTTGCCGATGGCCTTCGGCGATTTGCCGTGCTGGAAAAATGCCTTGACGATTTTCACTATTATCGATTGGTGCAGCACAGTCTGTGGAACGCCGCCGCCAGCGGGATTACGACAGCACGGATTTTGGAGTTCTTGCAACGAGCCAGCCAGGAGGCGGTACCGCCGACAATCAGCCAGTTCATCACCGAAACAATGATGCAGTATGGTCAGGTCTGGTTGGCCCGCGCTGGCGACACGTTGCTGTTACAGGCAGCGAGCCCGCAAATACTCGCTGCGGTCACCACGCTCCTGCCCCCCGATCTGTTATCAGCCGATCTAGCTGCCAGGAGAGAAGGGATCCCCGTCCCGCTGGCGCTTCGTGGGCCAATCAAGGCGCATCTGGCGCGGCAGGGTTGGCCCGTAGACGATCGGGCTGGCTATCGTGTGGGGGGTGAACTGGCGATTGCCTGGTCTGACACGACCACCTTACGACCGTATCAGGCTGACGCAATTGCCGCCTTTCATAATCAGGCAGCATCAGCAGGGTCACCACAGAGCGGTTTGATCGTCCTGCCATGCGGAGCGGGCAAAACGATCATTGGTGTGGGGGCTACAGTCGCTTTGCAGCAACAAACCCTGGTACTTTGCCCTCATGCTACAGCGGTGCAGCAGTGGTGTGCGGCCTATCGCCAGTTCACCACCCTCACTGATCATGAAGTGCGGGAATATGATCCCCGAAACCCACACCCCGCGCCAGTGACGATCACCACCTATCAGATGCTAGTGGCGCGGCGTGGTGCAGGTGGCGCAACGCCGCACCTGACGCGGTTGAGCAGCCATGACTGGGGCTTGATCATCTTTGATGAAGCACAAGTCTTGCCTGCCGATGTCTTTCGGCTTGCCGCCGATCTCGCCGCTCGGCGCAAGCTTGGGCTAACGGCGACCCCGGTGCGTGAGGATGGCCGTGAGGTTGATCTGGCGGCACTCATTGGCCCAACGCTCTTTGACTTACCGTGGAGCCAGCTTGAAGCAGAGGGCTGGATCGCCCCGGTGCGTTGCGCCGAGGTGCGCGTTTCGTTGCACGATGCGGATACACTGACAGCGGCTGGGCATCGAGCCATGGCAACTGCACCAGAGAAATGGCCGGTAGTGCGCCGACTGGTTCGCCAGCACGCTGGCGAGGGGATCCTGGTCATCGGTCAGTATCTTGACCAACTGCGTGATCTCGCAGCGAAGCTCAAGGCCCCGCTGATCAGCGGGGCGACGCCACGGGCCGAGCGTGAGCAGCTTTTTGCCCAGTTCCGGGCGGGAACCATACCCGTACTCGTCCTCTCGCGCGTGGGCAATGTGGCGGTTGACCTGCCGAATGCGCGGGTAGCGATTGAAGTATCAGGAAACTACGGTTCCAGGCAGGAAGAGGCGCAGCGGGTGGGACGCCTACTACGCCCAAAGCCCGAGCGCGCTGACCCTGCCCGGTGGTATCTGGTGGTCGCTGATCACCCCGCTGAACGGCACCCAGCAGCGCGGCGGCAGCGGTTTCTGGTTGAGCAGGGCTATCGGTATCGTATTGTCCGCGCCGGAGTGAATGGAGTGTTTTCAGGAGCAGCGGGCTGAACGGTTGCCGGTGGCAGTGGCATATATTGACCACGATCCAGCAGGCGCTCTAACGCCGCGATCACCGTGGCATCGAGCTTGATGCCAGCGTCGGCCCGGAGGATTGCCAGGGCTTCGGCTGGGGTCGTTGCTGTCCGATATGAACGCAGTGTGGTGAGCGCATCGTACACATCGGCCACGGCAATAATGCGCGCGATCAGCGGAATCGCCGCGCCTTTGAGTTGGTCTGGATACCCGGAGCCGTCCAGGCGCTCGTGATGCCAGCGAATGCCACCAAGTTCGCGCTTGAGCGAGTGTACCCCTTTGACAATCTCATAACCCCGTACTGGATGCTCCTTGATCAGGGCGAACTCTGCGACGGTGAGCGCCCCCGGCTTATTGAGGATGGCATCAGGCACGCCAATTTTACCAATGTCGTGCAAAATCGCCGACTGATTGATTACCTGCAACTCATCCTGCGATAAGCCAAGCTCCTGACCAATCAAGGTGGAGAGTTCAGCGATCCGCTGGGTGTGCCCACGGGTATAGGGATCTTTCGCCTCGACCGCCGCGACTAGCGCGACAATTACTTCGGCGTAGCCATGTTCTAGTTGCCGAATGGTATCGCGCAGTAAGACACCCTGCATCATGTCGGCGATGCTGCCGCTGCGCGCATACTCATAGGCCAGTCCGATCCTGCCGCCACGAATGCGGCAAACAAGAGAAAGTGATAGAACCACCAACTGGCGTGCCAGACGACGGTGGAAACGATCACGATCTGCGTTTGGGCAAAGAAGATCGTCGCCGCCAACAGGCCAGCGACCAGGGGCGAGCGTCGGGCGCGATACCGCTGGAGATACCGCCAGCCAGTAAATGCCAGAGACATTAGCGTGAGACTAGTCAGCACACTGTGCAATTGGCTATTTGCCAGAAAGGAGAATTGCGGGCCAGCGGGCGCGGGTGGCATCATGGACGAGGTAAAGGCGACGAGATTGTAGCCGACTAACAGGAGTGCCGCGATGATAAAAGCGCGGCGCTGATAGCCGATCAACCGACTTTCAATTTTGCGTGACCAGGAATTCGTACTTAGGGCAAGAAAGACGGACGCGACCACGAGACAGAAGCGGGCTGAGAACCCGACCCAGGAGTTGGTGTGCGGAATCAGTGCTTGTGGGGTGGTGATCGCATGGGCGAGAAAGATACCTGCCGTGCCAAGAAATGCGAGCGCGAGAAAGGTCACTCGCAGATCGCGCACCTGCATTGCGGCCAACGCCATAAACCAGGCCACCAGCGCCAGCAGGATCGCGGTGATCGTCACAATATAAAAATGCCACTGTGGTGAGCCTACGATTGGGTCAGGGATCCAACCGGCAACAAAGAAGCCAAGCAGGAGCAAGGGCACGACAGTAATCATGATCCAGGTATGGACTCGAGGCACTCGTTCTATCCTGATTTCCTGTAGTGCGCTACAGTAACTGGTTGCTAGTAACCTATTGCAGCATATGTTTAGCCAAAACCGTTGTTATCACCATACTGGATCACGGATATGAAATACTACAGTACTAATTAGCCACATTACGTGAGCAATACGTCACGGCAGATAGCCTATTTCAGTGACGAAACCGTATACCGCCTGAGTTGCACTCCATAACGCAGGCAGTATAGAGTAGGGCAACGGCTCCAGCGTGTGGAGCCTGTGCTGCGCTAAGCAAAGTGATTGCCAATGAGTGCGACAGAAGTTGAGGCGACGAATGCCATAGGCTGGCAGCGTGGGGTGGGTCTGGCAATCGGCGCACAACTGCTCTCGATGATGGGCTTCAGTTGCGCTGTTTCCTTTATGCCACTCTTTATTCAGACATTGGGCATTAGTGAGCCAACACGAGCGGCATTCTGGGCTGGTAGTCTGAGCTTTGCCCAGGCGATTATGGTGACGCTTTGTAGTCCATTCTGGGGGGCAGTCGCTGATCGCTATGGGGCAAAGCTGATGGTCTGCCGCGCGCTCTTTGGCGGAGGGCTCTTGCTGCTGGTAGTGAGTGTCGTCACCGAGGTACATTACCTGCCAATGCTGTTCCTTTCCTTGGGCTTATTTACGGGCGTGAATACGGCGATCGTTACCCTGGTTGCCGGACTTGTGCCGCGTGAGCATTTCAGTACAGCGATTGGGGCGTGTCAGACGGGTGTATTTGTCGGGGTCTCGCTTGGCCCAACCGTTGGTGGCTTCCTGGCAGACGCCTTTTCCTATCGCGTGGGGATTCGGAGCGGGGCGATCCTGCTCTTGCTCGCCGGGTCATTAGTATTGTTTGGGATCAAGGAGATTCGTCAGCCAGCCAGTAGCAGTCAGGCGCGGCCTGGGCTGAGTGCAGGGTTACGGACGATTGGGCAGTCCCCAACGTTGCTAATTTTTGTCGCCTTGATCTTCCTGATTCAGTTTTCAATGCAACTGGTTTCCCCCGTTCTCCCGGCCTTCGTGCAGCAATTAGCGCCAAACGCCACGCGCATCGCCACGGTCGTTGGTGTCATTCTTGGGATTGGTGGTGTCGCTTCGGCGCTGGGGGCAATTGGCTGTGGGCGGGCCGCCGACCGCATCGGACAGCAACGGGTGCTGACCTGGGCGACGGCTATGGGGGGGCTGCTGATTGGCGCACAGAGCCTTGCAAGTAGCGTCGGCCCACTGATTGCCCTACGGGCCTGCACCGGGTTATTCACTGGTGGCCTGAATGCCGGGGCAAACGCCTCGCTTGGCGTGGCGGTGCCTCCCGATCGGCGCGGTGCGGCGTTTGGTGTCTCAGGCAGTGCCTTCTCTGCGGGGAACGCGCTCGGCCCCTTACTTGGCGGTGCGCTGGCTGGCGTTGCCGGACCACGGGCGGTGATTGGCCTGTCGGCCCTGGTCTTGCTCTGTGGGTGGGTTTTGCTCCATTTCTTTGCACGCTACACCGAGCCAGAGTCACTCTCGGCGTATTCTGCCTGATCGCTTCATCCTGCTTGCGAACAAACTACGAACGCTGTACCGTGCATGCAGCGGCACAGGTTAACAGTCCAGCAAGGAGAATCTGCCATGAGTCCCACGATTGGTTTGCTCAGCCCTGGTGACATGGGGCACACGATCGGTATGCGGTTACAACAGCACGGCTTGCGCGTCATTACCTGCCTGACGGGGCGGAGCGCCCGCACCCAGGCCCTCGCTGAACAATCGGGATTTCTCACTGTACCTACGCTTGAAGAGTTGGTGCGCGAAGTCGATATGCTGCTCTGCGTCTTAGTGCCAGCAGCAGCCCCCAGCCTCGCGCAGGAGGTTGCCGCAGCGATCCAGCGCGAAGGTTCGGCGCGAGGCCGTGACCTGCTCTATGTCGATTGCAACGCGATCGCTCCGCGAACCGTCACTGCGCTTTCAGCGGCGGTTCTCGCCACTGGCGCTCGCTTTGCCGATGTGGGGATTATTGGCCCACCGCCACGAAAGAGTGGCACTACCCGTTTTTATGCTGCTGGCCCTGGTGCTGCCGA
The DNA here is from genome assembly GCA_039810045.1 of Chloroflexia bacterium. GTDB lineage: Bacteria > Chloroflexota > Chloroflexia > Thermomicrobiales > CADCWN01 > CADCWN01. The sequence goes on along the minus strand of JBDHWF010000071.1, from coordinate 10,633 downwards.
GTTTGCCACGCTGAATGACTATGGGCTGGATGTGCGCGTCCTCGATGGCCCCATCGGGCAGGCATCAGGCTTCAAGATGTGTTATGGCGCACTGACCAAAGGGTTGCAGGCCTTAGGCACTGAATTGCTGGTCGCAGCGAAGTTGATGGGGTTAGATCAGGCGTTAGCGGCAGAACAACGGGAAAGTGTGGGGGATTTGCGGCAGCACCTGGAGCGGGCGCTGCCTGGGTATCCCCCCAAAGCCCATCGCTGGGTGGGCGAGATGGAGGAGATCGCGCAGTGCTTTGCTGATCTGGGACTGACTCCCCGGATTCTTCAGGGCGCGGCGGATATCTTCCAGTTTGTCGCCCAGACTCCCGTCGGGCAGGAGTCGCCAGAGAATCGCGATCAGTCCCGCGATCTTGCTGGTGTGGTGGAGATTTTGGCGGAGCGAGTAGAGGGCACGGCGGTTGGCAATCGCGAATGAGCAGACACTCTGGTGGGTCTACATTCTGCGCTGCGCCGATAATACGCTCTACGTTGGGTTGGCGAAGCACCTGGCAGCGCGCATTCGCCAGCATAATGGGCTAGCACCGGGTGGGGCGCGCTATACCCGCAGTCGGCGCCCGGTGGCCCTCTGGCTGGCAGCAGCGTGCGCGACCCGCAGCGAGGCCGCGCAGTTAGAGTATGCAGTCAAACGACTAACGCGGCGGCAGAAAGAACGGCTGAGTAGTGCGCCTGACTGGGTCAGTGGGGCTGACGCCCTTGACCGTGAAGTAACTCTGGCGCAACAGGATGCGTGTTAAGCTAGCGAAGCGGATTGAGTTGTCATAATGTTGAGTACAGACAGAGAGAATCGTGCAGGTCCAATGGTGGTAGTAGGGGAGGGGATGCCGAGATGGACAAGCTGACCTTTGGTGTGTTGATTCATCCCACGCCGCGCGGTGGTACCGTCGCCGATATGTTGGTGGCGAATGAGCGATTATTACACGAGGCGGTCACGCACGATCTGACGACCTGGTTCATCGACCATTTTCAGTTCGATAGTCAACCATTGCTCGAATGTTTTGCGATGCTGGCACACACGATGGGGCGTTACCCAACGTTACGGTCGGGAACGCTGGTTGCTGGGCAAAGTTATCGTAACCCCGCGCTGACCGCGAAGATCGCCTCTAGCCTTCAGTTCCTCACCGATAACAAGTTCATTCTGGGGATTGGTGCTGGGTGGAAAGAGGATGAATATCGCGCCTATGGCTATGCCTATCCATCAGCCAAGGTGCGGATTGCGGAACTGGCCGAGGCGGTGCAGATTATCAAAGGCCTGTGGCAGCCCGGGCCACTGACCTTGGCGGGTGAGCATTACCACGTCACTGGGGCCTATAACGAGCCGCGGGGCGAGCCATCGCCGATCTTGATGATTGGTGGTGGTGGCGAACAACGGACGTTGCGGGTGGTAGCTGAGTATGCCGATTGGTGGAATGCCGACTATTACACCGTGGCGGACTATCAGCGGAAGCTGAACCGCTTGCGTGATTATTGCCGTGAGCTTGGCCGCCCTGAAGATGCCGTAGTACCGACCTATTACGCTGGTATCAGTCTCTCGCACGACCCCAGCAAGGTGATTCGGCGTCCACCAATCGTCTATCGCTCTGACGAAATGTTCGTGCTGCATGGCAACCCCGACGAAGTGACGGCGCAGATCGAGCAGTTCGCTGCTGTTGGGGTCAAGCATATGCAATTGAACTTCCTCGATTTTCCCCGCACTGACGGCATTGACCTGTTCTTCAAGGAGGTTTTGCCACGCTTCCAGTAACGCAGAGATCACTGGCGCGTATGGTCAGGAGGCGTGATGACCGTCATTGACACCCATACCCATATCCTCTGTCAGCCATATCTGGATTTGCTGCGGGAGCGCGGTGGCCCCGAATATACGATTCAGGTTGACCGTTCTGGTGGGCCAGCCCTGCACCGTAACGGTGCCCCCTTTATGACCCTGACCCCAGGGATGCTTGATGTTGAATCGCGGATCGCCGCAATGAATGCCGCCGGCGTCGATCTTGCGATCCTCTCGTTGACCACACCGAATGCACTCTGGGGAGATCGGGAAACCAGTAAACTGGCAGCCCAGATCAGTAATGACTCTATTGCCGATCTCTGCCGAGTGTATCCAGACCGCTTCCGTGGCTTAGCCAGCCTGCCGTGGGGCAACGCGACCGATGCACTCGCTGAGCTTGACCGGGCCAGTGATGAACTTGGGCTGGTTGGGGTGATCACATTAGCGAATATCGACGGCGCAGCGCTTACCGATCCGGCCTATGCGCTGATCTGGGAAGCCCTTAACCAGCGCGGGTTGCCCGTCCTGGTTCATCCAACGACACCGCCGGGAATGGAGGCAATGCAGCTTGATGAGTACAACCTTGCGGCCTCAGTTGGCTTCCTGATCGATACAACGCTGGCGATCACGCGCATGATCTTCAGTGGTTTCTTCGATCGTTACCCAGCAGTCAAGATTATTGCCCCCCACGCGGGCGGTACCCTGCCGTATATTGTTGGTCGACTCGACCGCTGCTACGAGCAGATGCCTGCCTGCCGCACTGCCATCAGTGCGCGACCTTCGACCTATCTCCAGCGGATTTACTACGATGCGGTCTGCTTCAGTCCTGACGCCCTTGATCTGTGTTTGCGGGTAAGTGGGTCACAGAACCTGCTCTATGGCTCGGATTATCCGCACAATGTTGGGGATATCGCGGGCTGTCTGGCCCTGGTTGATCGCCTGCCGCCGAATGTTGCCACTGCTGTACGCAGCCAGAATGCCGAACGACTCTTTCGGCTGTAGCCGCTTGTGTCGTTGGGTCAAGGAGCGGGAATTGGCATCGTGAAGGTGCCAACTGTGCGTACGTAATGCGCCCGCTCAAACGCCGCTGGTTCGGCTACTTTGTGCCGACTCATGCTGCCGCGCAGTTGGCTGACTGACTCATATTCGTGTTCCTCCAGCCAGGCCAGGAGGTCCGCACGCACCGTGCGTAAATACGCTGGGCCACGCAGCAGCAGCGCCGAGGCCATCATTGTCACATTGGCTCCAGCCATCAGCAGTTTGAGGGCATCTTGCGCGGTGTGGACTCCACCAGTGGCGGCAATATCAATCGGCACCATCTCGTGCAGGATGGCGATCCAACGGAGCGGCAAGCGCAACGCTTCACCATCGCCATCGTGGCTGATCAGCGGGCGGATCACCACATCAAGCGCTTCCAGGTCAAAGTCGGGTTGATTGAAGCGGTTGAACAGTACCAGTCCATCAACTTCAGCCATCGCCAGTTGGTGTGCGATGCCCGCGACATTGGTATAGAACGGACTGAGCTTGACCGCAACTGGGATCGTCACGCTCTCTTTGACCTGGCGGGCCAGGTCAATCGTGTTCTGTTCGATCTCGGCGCTACTGACAAACGGATTCGTGGGAACATAGTAGATATTCAGTTCAAGCGCATCGGCCCCCGCTTCGGCGATCAGCTTCGCATAGCGAATCCAGCCGCCAGCGGATACCCCATTCAGGCTAGCGATAATCGGAATATCAACCGCCTCCTTTGCGCGCCGAACGTGTTCCAGATATTGCTCTGGGTGCAGCACATATTCGTCTGGTTCAGGGTAATAGGTTTGCGCTTCCCAGGAACTTTCAGCGGTCGTGGCGAGGTAGTGGTCGAGCAGGTGGCTCTCCATCGTGATCTGTTCTTCAAAGAGCGAATTCAATACGACCGCTGCTGCTCCATGCTCAGCCAGTTGCTTGATCGTGTCGACATTGCGCGAGAGCGGCGATGCTGAAGGGACGAGCGGACTGTCGAGGTGAAGCCCGAGATAGGTTGTTGAGAGGTCAGGCTGTGTCACAGCGGTTCTCCTTTTCGGTTATTGGCCCGCGCCTGCTGCTGTTGTGGCTGGGGCGTCACTCTGCGCTAAGCGCTCATAGCGTTTCCAGCGCGCCTGCACATCCTCCTGTGCCAGCTTGAGCAGCCGCTGGGCCTCAGTTGGATTACTCTGTGTCAGCATCCGATACCGCATTTCGGCATAGAGATAGTCGGATAAGGGGATCGAGGGGGCTTTGCAGTCGAGTTGGAAGGGATGCTTGCCCTGGTCAAGCAGGCGGGGATCATAGCGGAACAGCGGCCAGTGCCCGGAAAGCACCGCCTTCTTTTGCTGATCCAGGCCGTGTCGCAGATCATAGCCATGGGCGATACAGTGGCTATAGGCGATGATTAGCGATGGCCCATCGTAGGCTTCGGCCTCCATAAATGCCCGTACCGTCTGGGTATCGTTCGCGCCCATCGCAATCCGCGCCACGTAGACATTGCCGTATTCCGTTGCCAGCAGCGCCAGATCTTTCTTTGGTAACTGCTTGCCAGCAGCCGCAAATTTGGCGACGGCCCCACGCGGCGTCGCTTTCGACATCTGCCCACCAGTATTCGAGTAGACCTCGGTATCAAGCACCAGGATATTCACATTGCGTCCGCTAGCCAGTACGTGGTCAAGACCACCGTAGCCAATGTCGTAGGCCCAGCCATCACCACCAACGATCCAGATACTACGGCGCACCAGCAGGTCAGCCAGACTGAGCAGATCGCGGGCGTCAGCACTATCAACCGCAGTGAGCCGTTCCTTGAGTTGGTCGATCCGCTGCCGTTGTTGGTAAATGGTTGTTTCGTCTGCGGTCGTGCCTGCGCGCAGGCTATCGGCGAGGTCTGCGCCAATGGCATCACGCAGACGGTGTAACAGTTCGTTTGCGTATTCCGTTTGTTTGTCAATCGTCAGGCGGAAGCCCAGGCCGAACTCCGCGTTGTCCTCAAAGAGCGAATTGCTCCAGGCTGGCCCACGACCCTCACGGTTATGTGTCCAGGGTGTTGTTGGCAGGTTCCCGCCATAAATCGATGAACAGCCAGTCGCATTGGCGATCATGGCGCGGTCACCAAAGAGTTGCGAGAGCAGTTTCAGGTAGGGCGTTTCGCCACAGCCAGAACAGGCCCCTGAAAATTCAAACAATGGTTGCAATAACTGCGAATCTTTCACCGACGAGAACGTCAGGCGGCTACGGTCAACTTCTGGTAAATGATTGAAAAAGAAATCCCAGTTGGCCGCTTCAACCTCGCGGCGCGGCGCTTGGGGCACCATATTCACGGCCTTGCGTCGCGAATTTCGCTTATCTTTGACCGGGCAAACCTCAAAGCAGAGCGCACAGCCAGTGCAATCCTCTGGCGAGACTTGTAAGGTGTAGAGTAAGTCGGGAAACTCGCGCCACTTCGCTGGCGTACTGAGAAAGCCCTCGGGGGCCCCGTCCAGACAGGCTGGGTCATAGACCTTCTCACGGATCACTGCGTGTGGGCAGACCATCACGCACTTCCCGCATTGAATACAGATCGATGGGTCCCATTCGGGGATCTCTAAGGCAAGGTTACGTTTCTCCCACTGGGTGGTGCCAGTGGGATAACTGCCATCGGCTGGTAGGACGCTAACAGGCAACTGATCGCCACGGCCAGCGATCATCTCTGCCGTGACCCGTTGCACAAAGTTTGGCGCGGCTGCTGGTACAGGGGCGATCAACTGGTCGTTGCTGCTTACGTGGTCGGGTACTGACATCTGTTCAAGGTTGGCGAGGGTTTGGTCAACTGCTGCATAGTTCATCTGCACCACGGATTCACCACGCTTGCCATAGGTCTTGGCGATCGCCTGTTTGATCGCCGCAATCGCCTCATCGTGGGGCAAAACCCCAGAGAGCGCGAAGAAACAGGTCTGCATAATCGTATTGATCCGTGCCCCCATCCCCGTTTCGCGGGCAACGCGGGTCCCATTGATCACATAGAAGTGCAGATGCTTGGTGATGATTGTTTCCTGCACGGGGCGTGGCAAATGGTCCCAAACGGTAGCCGCATTGTGCGGGCTGTTCAGCAGGAATGTACCGCCATCCCGGGCGGTAGCCAGCACATCGTGCCGTTCAAGGAAGTTGAACTGGTGACAGGCAATGAAATCAGCTTCGCTGATCAGATAAGGCGCACGAATCGGGGCGGGGCCAAAACGCAGGTGAGAGATCGTCATTGAGCCAGATTTCTTCGAATCGTAGACAAAGTAGCCCTGGGCAAAAAGATCGGTATCTTCCCCGATAATCTTGATTGAGTTCTTGTTTGCCCCCACGGTGCCGTCAGCGCCAAGCCCCCAGAAAAGACAGCGCACTGTCCCGGCGGGCTCCACGCTGAAGGTAGGATCAAACGGCAGGCTGGTGTGCGTGAGATCGTCAGTGATTCCCACCGTGAAATGATTCTTCGGGCGTTGCTCGGCCAGATTGGCAAAGACAGCCCGGACCATCCCCGGGGTAAATTCCTTCGATGCCAACCCATAGCGTCCACCAACAATCTTCGGGAAGGTGGCGAACGGGGCAGCGTCACCAGCGATTGCTTCGCTGATCGCGGCAACCACATCTTGATAGAGCGGTTCACCAGCGCTCCCTGGTTCTTTCGTGCGGTCAAGTACGGCGATCGCTTGGGTCGTTGCGGGGAGCGCCGCGACTAAGCGTTCGCTGGCAAATGGCCGGAAGAGACGCACGCGCAAGACGCCAACCTTTTCGCCAGCAGCGTGAAGCGCCAGGACGGTTTCCTCGACCGTCTCGCCACCCGATCCCATGATGACAATCACACGCTCGGCATCAGGCGCGCCAACGTAATCAAAGAGCTGGTATTGCCGACCAGTACGCGCGGCAAAGCGGTCCATCGCTTCCTGCACGATGCCAGGACAGGCGAGATAATAGGGATTGACGGTTTCCCGTGACTGGAAATACGTATCGGGATTCTGGGCGGTACCCCGCATGACAGGGCGTTCCGGGCTGAGCGCTCGCTGCCGATGAGCCCGTACGAGATCGCCATCGATCAACGCCTGCAGATCGTCATTGTCGAGCGGCACGATCTTCATCACTTCGTGTGAAGTGCGGAACCCATCAAAGAAATGGATAAATGGTACGCGGGCCTTGAGTGTAGCAGCGTGGGCGATCAGCGCTAGATCCTGCGCTTCCTGCACTGAGCCAGACGACAACAATGCCCATCCCGTTTGCCGCGCAGCCATCACATCCGAATGATCACCAAAGATTGAAAGCCCCTGGGCCGCGATTGCGCGGGCGGCGACGTGAAAAACGGTGGAGGTCAGTTCGCCCGCAATCTTGTAGAGGTTAGGGATCATCAGCAGTAAGCCCTGGGAGGCCGTAAATGTTGTGGCGAGAGCCCCTGTCTGCAAGGCACCATGAATTGTGCCTGCTGCGCCACCTTCGCTCTGCATCTCAATAACGTGCGGAATACTGCCCCAGATATTCGGTTTCCTGTCGGCAGACCACTGGTCGGCCAGTTCGCCCATCGTTGATGATGGGGTAATTGGGTAAATGGCGATCACTTCACTGAGGCGGTGCGCCACAGTGGCCGCCGCCTCGTTGCCATCAATCATGACATATCGTTCTTCGGCCATTGCTTCCTCCAAACCATTGACGGATTCTGGGCGCTTTGCTGGAGCTTCGTTCTATTTCTATCCTACGGCTTGAGGTTGCCTAAACCGTATACGTAGGTTAACGCAGGGTGCTATTGCGGGCGGGGTGACAGGATAGAAGAGACATATCCCTAAATAGATTCATCATTCACTTGTGTGGGTAATCATGTGTGTTCTCGTGCATGGTGCTTGGTCTAGCACAGGCGTACTCTGGGATAAGTAGCACCCTCTCCAGATCGGGATGCTGAGTCCAGGCTATTGATGGCACCAAGCAATACCAGGAGAAAATAGCAATGCAGAATACTGAACAAGCACGAATAGCCGGAATACTGTATGGCATAGGTGGCGGGCTGTGGACGTGGCTGACCCTTGCGCTCCTTTTCTTCGTTGGGGGTGAGCCATCAGGAGACTCATCTGCGTTCGTCCTCAGCGAGCTTCTGTATATCCTGATCCAACTGTTACTACTGTTTGGCTTTCTGGGTTTGTGGTGGAGTCATGGGGTCGGGCAGGGCCAGTTCGGAAAGTTCGCCTTTGGCCTAGCGCTGTTGGGACATCTCGCCTTCGTCCTAGCGGAACTGCATTCCCTGATGATCCGTGAGGCTTCCCTCCTCCTGCCGCTAGCGGCACTCATGTCTGCCGTAGGGCTGCTGCTGACGGGGATCGCGGTGCTGCGTGCCCAGGTATGGCGAGGCTGGGCGCGCTGGATTCCGTTATTGACAGGCCTCTATCCTTTCCTGGTTATGTTCCCGCTAGTGGCACTCACTGGTGGTGAGGCAAATAATTACGCCGTTGCAGGCTGGGAGGTGTTTCGCCTGGTCCTTGGGCTGGCAATCCACGACCAGGCTAAGGATCAGGCCACACGCACCACAGCCGTGACAGAAACCGTGCTTACTGAACAATTTACCAGGTAGCGACGCAGCGATCTGCCAACCGCTCCTGGTGTTTCATTAGAGCGATAAACAACGCTGCCCTGACCAGCCCCGCTGCTACTGGTCAGGCAAAGGAATAAGCCAGTCGCCCATTGCTCAGGGCGACTGGCTTATTCCTTTGCGTCTATCGTGATACTAGGCAGGTTGGGCAAGTTCAGCCAGCGCGCGCTGAACCTGCTCGACACCACGCTCTAGCTCTGCCAGTTGCTCACCAGTTGGCGCGGTGAATGGTGCACGGCATGGCCCAACGTTGCGCCCCAGCAGGTTGAAGACGACCTTCATCTTCCCCGGCCAGTTCTCCCCACTCATCACCGGGCGCATCAGCGGGTTCAGCGCGTAATGAATGCGCTTTGCGGCCTCGTAGTCGTTGCGCTTGATCGCGTCGAACATGACGCATGATTCTTGCGGGAAAAGCGCGGTGAAGCCCGAGATCGAGCCGACCGCACCGAGCGCAAAGCCTGGAAAGAGCATATGGTCGGTGGCCCAGGTGACCGCGAAGCTGTCGGGTGCCGTCTCCACCAGTTCGGAGAGCCAGGCGAGTGAGCTACCGGCGCTCTCCTTCGTGCCAATGACGCCAGGGAGCGCCGCGATCTTGCGCATCGTTGCGGGCGGCACTGGGGCGGCGGGGAGGACGTTGTAGATGATGATTGGTAATCCCGATTGCTCGTAGATCGCGCCGAAATAGGCGAGCAGGTTCTCCTCGCTGGCCTTCTGGTAGATTGGTGGCGTCACCATCAGCCCGACTGCCCCTGCTTCGCGACACGCGCGGGCGCGCGCCACGGCATCACGGGTCGTTGTCGTGATAATCCCCCCTACAACGGGGATCTGGCCTGCTGCCTCCTCAACGGCGATCCGCACCAGGGTTGCGAGTTCCTCGACGCTGAGCGCGTAACCTTCGCCCGTACTGCCGCCAATGACCATGCCTGTGATTGGCAGGCTGAGCATCATTCGTAGTTCAGCGCGGAACTGATCCAGGTTGAGTTCCTCGTCAGCGGTCAGCGGGGTGACGATCGGTGGGAAGACGCCGTAGACATCGTCTTTGGTGAGTAGCGTCATTGGGAGGCTCCTTTCGCGGCAGATGATCGCGCCGCTCGTGCGGCGGATATGGTATTATATTATCAATAATCGATAATCTGTCAAGCCCTGTATCCCTGTGTTATGATCGAACTAGACCAGTGTGCATCGTGTGGATCGCGGTATTTTTGACTTGGAGTCGCCTTGTGTCTACTGAACTGAACAATCACGTTCGCAGCTTGCATGACCACATCTATCTGACCTTGCGCGACGATATTACTGAGGGGCGCATCCGCCCGGGCGAGCGCCTGGTTGAGTTGACCCTGGCAGAGCGTTTTGGGGCTAGTCAGGGGCCAGTGCGCGAAGCCCTGCGGCGACTCGGCCAGGAAGGACTACTGGTCACGCAGCCTCGGCGGGGCACCCATGTGCGGGAGTTAACGCTGGAGGAAATTGCCGACATCTTCGAAATGCGTGCTGAGTTAGAGTCGTGGGCCGCCCGTCGTTTTGTCGCCCACCGCACCGCTGAATCGTGCGCCGCCGTTGCCGAGGCGTTTGCGGCCCTGGAGCAGGCCGCCTGTGCGGGGGATGCGACGGCGGTGGTTGATCGCGACCTGGAGCTGCACGCAGCGATCTGTGCTGGCGCGGGCAGCCCGCTCTTGCTGAGTACCTGGCGATCGATCATCATGCAGTGGCGCGGGCTGCGAACAATCGTGGCGTCGCAGAATCGCAGTGATGCCCATGGCACCGTCGAGAGCCATCGCCCGGTACTCAGGGGCTTACTTGAAGGGGATGCTGACGAGGCCGCCGCGCTGGTGCGCGCCCACGTCTTACAGGCCGGACGTGAACTGCGAGAATTCCTGATCGCCGCACCACCCGCTGAACGTCTCTACGCTCGACCAGCAGAACACTAAAACAGCCCAGATTCACGCTGCGATTTCACGTTGCGAGGTACCTTATGCTGGCTATGCTGGTTGTCGCCATCCAAGGTACATATCCCTGTAATCCTTATAATTACAGACTACGTCAAATACCCCTATACTGTTCTCACACCTCCGAACAGTAGGGGAGAACAGTATGAGTCGTCAGCCTTCCTGGACAAACTGGTCACAAGCAATTCAATGCACGCCAGAAAATATCTGGCTCCCTGAGTCTGAGGTTCAGCTACAGCAACTTTTACGATCCAGCCCAGCAAACCCTGTACGGGTCGC
>JBDHWF010000070.1:0-21561 GCA_039810045.1 Chloroflexia bacterium | reverse complement strand
GTTTGTTCAGCGTGGCGCGCTAGTGCGCCATAGCGCTCAACTAATTGTTCTTTGACCACGGGCCAGTCGGCTTCGGTACCACCCGAAACGGTGCTGACGGAAAGTATCTCCCCGGGTTTTTGTAGTTCAGCCGCCAGATCGAGATAACTTTTCACCTGCTGAAGATGGGCCGTCGCTGCCTCTTGATCAGCGGTCAGTAATGGGGTGGCCCCAGAGAGGCCAGAGAGGGTTAGATGATGATCATCATAGAGCCTGCGGATTTCCTTGCGGGCAGCCGCATCGAGGCTGGCTGCATCGGTGGGCCAGCCAGGAATAACGGTCATTTCTAGGCCATCAAAGCCCAGGTTAGCGCAGTGAGCTATCGCCTGGGCAATTGGCACAGATGGCATGCCCCAGGTGCTATGAGACAGGAAGATCGTCATCGTGGTGTTGCTCCCTCGGTCTTATACTCGTTCGCTGTTCGGAGAGTGATACTTTCGGTTGGTCATAGTCTGCACCAGGAACCCTGATCATCGTGGCGCGACAGCCACGGTGATCACGCCAACAACAATCAGCGCCGCCCCAATGACAATGCGGCGGGTCATCGTCTCGCTCTGGTGCAGGAAAATGCGCGCAAGGACGACCGTAACCAGCGGATAGGCGCTACTAATTGGGGCAACCACCGCAACAGGGAGTAAGGAGAGCGCGTAGGTATTGGCGCTGAAGCCCAATAATGCTGTGCCACCAGAGGCGACTACAAAGAGTGTTGAGCGGCGATCTGGTCGCCAGCTAGGGCCCTGACTACGCCACGACCCCAGGGCCAGCGGCAGAATTGCCAGCCAGCCACAGAACATCGCGATGGTGATCCCGGTCAGTACTGAGCCGTATTCATTTAGGCCGCGCCGCAGTAGCGGTGCGGCGATCCCGTAGCAGGTTGCCGCACAGAGGGCAAGGAGATACCCCAGCCCATCACGTTCTTGTCGGGTGCTCATCCGCCCACCACCAGAATGACGCCAGTGACTGAGAGTAGCACCCCCAAGAGAATCTGGGGAGTGATCTGCTCTTTATTGATCAGGACGGTTAAGGCAATGGAAACCAGTGGTGAGGTTGCCAGTAATGACGCTGTTCGGGCTGCACCAAGCCGCTTGGTGGCCCGAAAGTTGAACTGCCGCCCCAGCAGGAAGTTGATCAACCCAATCATCCCGAACCAGGCATACCCTGCTGGCGGGAAATTGGCTGGCCCGATGATCATGATCGCGATCAGGCAAACGATCAGGCTGGCACTGAGAGAAATCGCGGTCGCCAGTGCCGGTGGTAATGCGCGTAGCCCCTGGCGGGCTAGCACTGAGTCGGTGCCCCAGCCCAGCGCGGCAATAAATGCGAAGATGATCCCCATACTGTCTCCGTTTCGTAGCCATCAGAACGATGCAGTGGCCAGTCTATCAAGACTGGAGGGGCAGCTGTTGCCTCGCCCAGTCCTGGCTTTTCACCCAGCCGCTAAGGCTGCACCTCGCCATAGGCGCGGGCGAGCTCTGGCAGGAAGGCACAATAGGCCCGCCGCGCCGCCGCAAATGCGGGGAGGGAATACGACTCATTCGGCGCATGAACATTGTCGCCCGGTAGGCCCCAGGAGAAGAAGATTAAATCAGCACCGAGCTCAGCCTGGAATGTGTCGGCGATGGGGAGTGTGCCGCCGAGTCGCACGGTCAGCGGGTCTTTGCCATAGAGATCACGCAGCACGTGTTCGGCAGCATCAAGGGCGGGGTGGTCTGGTGAAACGCTAAAGGGGCGGGCGGCCCCAGCAAAGCGCCGTACTGATGCCGTGGCCCCCGGTGGGCAATGTTTGGCAACATGGGCCTCAATCAGATCAATGACTGCGCTGGGCTCCTGGTTGGGTACGAGACGACAGGTGATCTTGGCGTGGGCCTCACAAGGTGTGACTGTCTTCAGCCCTTCGCCAGTAAAGCCACCCCACAGCCCATTGAGATCAAGTGATGGCCGTGCCGCTCGGCGTTCCATCGGTGTGTATTCTGGCTCGCCCCAGAGGGCTTTCAGATCGAGTTCACGTTGATACGCTGCCTGATCAAAAGGAATAGCGGCAAGTTGCTCGCGCTCGTCAGTGGTGAGATCGCGTACCGGGGCATAGAAGCCCTCAATCGTAATCCGACCCTCATCATCGTGCATCGTTGTGACCAGCCGTGCCAGTGCTTCAACCGCATTGGGCACAGCCATCCCATGTTGCCCAGAATGCAAATCGGTGTTCGCGGTGCGGAGGTCGATCTGGCAGGCCGCAATCCCTTTCGAGGCGACCGTGATTGACGGTTGATCAGCACTCCACATTCCACCATCAGCACTGATCGCGAAGTCAGCCTGAAGAAGGTCTTTGTTTTCGCGGACAAATGGCGGCAGATTTGGTGAACCAATCTCCTCTTCGCCTTCAAAGAGGCATTTGATACCAATCGGGAGCGACCCAGCAGTAGCAAGTAAGGCTTCGATACCACTTAAGGCAGAGAAGAGATTGCCTTTATCATCAGAAGCCCCACGCGCATAGAGGCGGTCACCACGAATGGCTGGTTCGAATGGTGGGGTTTCCCAAAGTTCGAGTGGATCGGGTGGCTGTACATCGTAATGGCCATACAACAGGGCGGTGGGCGCGGCAGCGGGGGCGGGCCAGTGTCCATAGACAACGGGGTTGCCCGCTGTTGACAGAATGGCGACATCGTTGGCCCCGAGCTGCGTCAGCCGTTGGGCCACCCATTCAGCAGCGCGGCGCATATCAGCGCGGTGTTCGGGGAGGCTACTGACGCTGGGAATACGGAGAAACTCTTGCAGGGCCGCAAGTTGTTCTTGATCGTGTTGCTGAAGATAGGTTTCACAGGCATCGCTATGAGCCATTCTTGGGTCATTCCTTTCCGTCAATCTCGATCATTTCGGCGAGCAGTGCGCCCGTGTGGAAGGCATCATAGCAAACAAACGACAGTACTCGTCTCTTGCGATACAGGAGCAGCGTGTTACAATAAAGAGGATCAGCGTATCGCTCTTTTCCTCTTCGTTGCTTGCTGACCTGCCATTTGCTGTAGCGCGACCATCGTTACCCAAGGGATTGATACTCATGGCGACCGCCACGCCGTATCGCTGGGCGAAATCCGCACCACCTGGCTCAACGCTTTGCCCCTACTGTGAAGTCGTCTACCCTGGCGGTAGTGCGAGCCTTCGCTGTATGACGTGTGGCACCAAGCTCATCGCCCTCCAGACACCATTCCCCACCTTTGAGCCAGATGCTGCGCCAGATCTGCTGAGTATCCCTGCAGCAGTGCCGCAGGAAGAGCGCGCACCAGATTTTAAGCGTAATCTCCTGGCTGGTTTCACCACAATGGCGCGGCATCGTGCCTTGGGTATGGTCGGGGGCATCGTGGTGATTCTTGCCGCTGTGTTTGCTGCTGATCGCCTGATTTTGCCCCCGCATCAACTTACCAGCACGTCCGAGTTTGCCACGTCGTTACTCAGCAGTACGCGCTGGCTCGCCTTCTATAGCTTGCTCACTGCGTGCGTCAGCTTTGGGGGTGGGCTGCTCGTTGGTCGCTTTGTGCGCTTCCTGGCTATCCCGATCGCCTTATTCTGTGGCGTAGTTATTGGCCTCGCCTATTTCAGCGGTGGAACCCTCACGCAACTACAGATGGGGATGCTGCTGCTTCACCCGTTCCTCTGGATGCTGGGCGCGGTAGTCGCACGTCGTTGGGTGCAACGACGCACGACTGCACTGCGCCAGAGCACTGAACTGCCGCGGCGTTAGCTGCGGTCAGGTGCCTCGAGTGCTGGGCGGTGCCTGGTCAGATGATTTGGAAAGTCCTCGCCTGCAAGTAACTCCTGCTCAATAAATGCAGCGAGCCCATCTTCGGCATGACTCCCAATCGTGAATTTGGCATGGGCGATCACTTCGGGTGGTGCCTGACCCATTGCTACACCAACACCAGCTTCAGCTAACATTTCGACATCGTTATGACCATCACCCACCGCAATAACTTCGTTCATTGTGAGGTTGTAGCGGGCGGCAAGGGCGGCAAGGGCGACCGCTTTCGTACCGTCAGGGTGCAGTAATTCAGCCATCAGCGCGCCCTCACGTTCGACAGGATAGAAAAGCACCCGTGCAGACAGACCAAGTTCCTCGGCTACTGTGCCAACCCAGTCCACCTTATCAATATCATCAAAGACGAGGATGCGGGTGGCGCTTGGGGTGTTGGCAAGTTCATCGTGGGAAAGGCGAGTGACGATGCCGCCATAATTGGTTTCCAGCCCGCCGATCCAGAGGGCGATATGCTCAGAATCACGCTCTGCCGGCCCCGTGATGACGCGCTCACCCGTGGCGAAATCTTCGTACAGTACTGGTTGGAGCCCGCGCTCGGCCAGTGCCAGAATCAATGGACGGACGGCATCCTGCGGTAAGGGGTTGTAGTGCAGGATTTCACCCGACACCGAATCGCGAATTAGCGCACCGTTGAAGCAAATGAGTGGGCTTTCCAGGCCAAGCGCATCGGCGACAGGTTTTGTCGCGCCCCACCGCCGGCCAGTCGCCAGGGTAACGAGCCAACCAGCCTGTCCTGCCGCGTGGACTGCCTGCCGGGTGCGATCTGCGAGAATACTTCCTGGGCCAAGCAATGTGCCATCGATATCAAGCGCCAGAATACCGCGAGGCTGTGGTGGGATGGGGACAACAGCGACTGATTCACCACTTCTGGCATTGCCCAAGATCCAACGTTGTTCTGACACCGCACACTCCTACTGTGGCTATTCTCAATAACGGGGATAGTCTACCTTATCAGGCGATCTGTTGGGTATTCGTAATGGTTTTTCGTGCAGTGAGTTGGCCCACTTCTGTGAAGGGATACCCGGTTGCTGCTGATTGCCTGGTTATGGACAAACGCAATCCAAGTCGTTATTATGCCCCCAATGCACTATGCCGAAGGTGAACTGACCACTGGCAGGTGAAACAATAGCTTAGCGGCAGTTTGCAGATCGAGAGTAGGGTGCCCGGGAAGGGGAGGACTGCGATGCGTGATGTTACGTTTTCACCACCCAACCGTGGGGCGTTGTGGTCGATGCTCGCGCTAACGAAAACACAGTTAGCGCAGCTTTGTAACCTCACAACGCGCCAGGTGAGCCACTGGACGAACCAGGGTTATATTATGACTTCTGGACGAAACCCTGAACGCTATAATGGCGATGCGATTGATCTCTGCATTCTCATCAAGCAAGGACTCAATAACGGTATCCCACTGAAGCGGTCAGTACGTTTGGCAAGGGAATATATTGCAAACGAGTTGGCGCATCAGCCGATGATGCGTACGATTCAACCACCAGCACTCCTAGATATGCGCGAAAAGTTACGCAGTGCCGAACTCTCTCTTGGGACGGTCCTTGAGGTGGTTGAAGCATTGGTTCCACGCGATGATCAGATTGAGCCGCTGGCAGACGAGGCAGCGGCGGCAGCGGAAGAGTAGCGGTTCACGGTGCCTATCCTCATGCTCTGCCTGAACTTTAGAACAGTGTTTTGAGCAGGAGAATCTGCTAAGCTAGTAGGAATTGAATTGCGGTAACGCGGTGATGGAGATTTCAGTAGCGTTCGCGTGGTAACCACAGAGAACGAGCGGTTGGTGCAAGCTCGTGGCACACGCAAACGCGAATTACCCTCCTGAGTTGCTGCGCCAAGCCAATACGTGGCGAAACGCAGTCGGATCCCTCCGTTAGCAGGGCACGGCACACCAGTGATCTGGATTGCCGATCAAGGTTGCGCGTGAGAGCGTGCAATGAATGAAGGTGGTACCACGACCCTCGTCCTTCGCGGATGAGGGCTTTGTATTTAACGCGAACGATCCGGGAGGCGAATCGGGCATGGAAATACGACAGGCAGGCAGTGGTGATCTGGCGCTACTTGGCTGTTTGAACCGTGATGTTCAGGCACTACACGCGCTGGCTCACCCAGATCTGTTTCAAGCGACTACCGACGATCAGCGAGTGGCTGAGTGGTTCTCAGCATTCCTGGCGGAACCAGGGGCTACGGCCTTGATTGGTGAGGTTGCTGGTCAGGCGGTTGGCTTTGCGCTTGGCAAAGTTGAGCACAAGCCGGTAAACCCATTTCGCTCCGCCATTACGGTAGGCCTGGTCGATCAACTCTCAGTGCGGCCAGCGCACCAACATCACGGCTATGGTGGGCAACTGCTGGATGCCCTGATTGCGCGATTCAGGCAGGCTGGAGTCAGGCGGGTTGAGCTTTCCGTCTGGTCATTTAATGAACAGGCCCGCAATTTCTACCGACAGCGTGGTTTCACTACCGCACAGGAACGTATGGTGTTGCCGATCACGTAGGACTTGATTGATGAGCGAGTGTGAGAGTAGGTTGATTGGAGGGGTGATGACAGCAGATCTGACGCAGCAGTTTGCAGTTGATGGGGTTGATACTAGCCGCAATGTGTATGATGTCCTGGAGGAGCGCGGCTTTATTGCGGAAGTCTCTGACGGCCCTGGCTTACGGGCTGCACTGAATGATCCAGCGCATACCCCGGTAACCGTTTATGTGGGCTTTGATCCGACGGCACCAAGTCTGCATATCGGTCATTTGCTCAGCATTATGACCCTGACCCATCTGCAACGACATGGGCATCGCCCGGTGGCGTTGATCGGTGGCGGCACGGGGATGATTGGCGATCCAACGGACAAGACGAGTACCCGCCCGATTCTGACCCTGGAACAGATTGAGCAGAATATGGCTGGGATGCGCCCCCAATTCGCCCGTTACCTTGATTTTGAAGGCGGGCGGTTTGGCACTAATCCCCCGGCGCTGATGGTGAATAATGCCGATTGGTTGCTGCCGTTGCACTACATTTCGTTCTTGCGGGATATAGGCAAACAATTTAGCGTCAATCAACTGCTGAGTCATTCAACCTATCGTGATCGCCTGGAAAACGGCAGCCTGAACTTTATCGAGATTAACTATGTCCTTTTGCAAGCCTACGACTTCCTGCATCAATACCGTGAGTTAGGCTGCACATTACAGTTTGGTGGGGGCGATCAGTGGTTCAATGTCCTCGCTGGGGCTGATCTCATTCGGCGGGTTGAGGGCGGGCAGGCGTTCGCCGCTGTTACGCCGCTGCTGACAACTTCCGATGGGCGGAAAATGGGTAAGACCACTGGCGGTTCCAGTTGGCTCAACCCTGCAATGACCTCGCCCTACGAGTTCTACCAGTTCTTTATGAATGTGGAGGATGGTCAGGTTGAGCAACTGCTGAAACTGTACACCTTCCTGTCACTAGAAGCGATTCAGCAGCTGGCAAGCCTGGAAGGAGCCGATATTCGGGCGGCGAAAGAAGTGCTGGCGTTTGAGGCTACCCGGCTGAGTCATGGCGAAGCCGCTGCAACCGAGGCCCGCACGGCGTCACGGGCCTTGTTCTCAGGAGGCGCGTTGGGGGCTGGTGTTCCGACGACGACTGTGCCGCGTGCAGACCTTGCCGCAGGGATCGCGCTGGTTGACTTGCTTGTTCAAGCAGGGTTGGCGAAATCAAAAAGTGAGGCCAGACGCTTGATTACCCAGGGTGGCGCAACGATCAATGGGACGACAACAAGCGACCTTGAACATACGCTGAGCCTTGCCGACCTTCAGGATGAGGCGATTCTGCTTCGGGCAGGGAAGAAACGCTATAGCCGCATCGTCTGCGAATAGTAGCCGATCGGTAGTTGACGCGATCAGTGGGCAAAAAGATGGGGCAGCGGTTAACCGCTGCCCCATCTTTTGATTTCTGTTATGGCGCTGGTGCAGTGAATTCGGAAGCAATCCAGCCTTCAATCCCATCGCTGGTGCGAACGTGACGCCACTCGCGGCCATCGGCGTTCGCGACTGGGCCAATCTCCGTCAGTTGATCGCCCGGTGCCAGCCGCGCAACTATTTCGCCAGTTGCTGCCGCTGTGGCCCGCATATTGACATTATCACCACCCGTATTGGCGACAACATAGGCTTTGCCAGCGCTTGGTGCGGTACTTGGCGCAGCGCTTGGGGCATTACTCGGTCGTGCTGATGCCGAGGCAGATGGTGCGGTACTGGCGCGTGGTGTCCCTGAAATAGTTGGCGAACCAACCGTAATCGGGCCACGGGTCGCTGTGCGGGAAATCGTGGCCGTTGGATTCCCTGCGGCGCTCCGCGAGCGCACGAGCGCCACGATCGCAAAGATCAGCAAGAGTACGACCAGTGCCGCGGCAATAATCAGCGCGGGAACCAGATATTTCCGCCGATCATCCCCACCGAAACCACCTGTATCCATGTTCATGCTGCACTACCTCCATCCAACTGCAAAGGATCTTTCACCAACACCACGATACTATTATTCCCACCCTGCCGTTGCGTTCGCTGATTCACCCAGGAATCAATTAGCTTGCTTCCGCAAGAGATGTTCCGTCACCGCCTCGCCCCTCGAATCGATAGACGATGGAGGCGGATATTGAACCTCTAGCTTGCGGAGTGCCACACCAAACAGATCAAAGTGCCAGATATCCGGACGCCGGGAGCGTGGTGGTTCAATCCACTCGGGCTTGAGGCCAAACTGGCTGGCGAACTGCACCAGCGCCGCCCGATCTGCTGATAACATATGACACGCGGGTTCGTTCTGCCCTAAGCCAAAGGCTCGTAAGTCGTGTCGAAAGCGATGGAGAGCGATCCCCCCAGTTCGCCCAAATGCTATCGCTGCTCGAACATCACGCCAGGAAAACCATTGCACGGAACCAGCATTCAGGTCGTTGTCTCCTGCCTCATTCATCACTCATGCCATCTCGATCCGATTGGTATGGTCTGCCCTTACCTTCCTCGTTTTGGTAGCACTATGATAGCATTACGCCATACTGTCGTCGCCTGAACACGCGGGACGGCTACAGATACTGGTTGTACAGTATTACCCGAACCTAACCCTTCAGGGTGTCCGTACACTATATAGGATACAGCATATTCCCGTTTCTGGGAATAGGCTCCAGCAGAAATTTTGAGGCGATTCGTGAATATTCTTCCCTGGCTCACGTTCTTCCTCTGGTTCATTGCGTTGGTGATCGTTGTTGCCCCAATTGTTCAGCGGCGGTTACTTACCTTGCGGCGGGTGGGGGTACTTGAACGATTTGGTCGCGCGCGTGGGTCGCGTGCCCTGGCCTTGATCGCCCGTCGCGAGACCTATTCGTTGCTTGGGTTTCCACTGCTGACACGTAATGTCATTGAACCTTCAGCAAACCTCTTACGGGCGATTGCCCGTACGCCATCACGCACGCCGATTGACTTGATCCTGCATATCGGGCCGGATGATCCAATTGCTGCCGAGCAGATTGCCCATGCGCTGGTGCGTCATGCTGGCAAGGTGACGGTCTTCGTGCCCTATTCCGCCCTGGGTAGTGGGTTACTGATCGCTCTTGCCAGTGAAAATCTGGTGACTGATCCCAATGCCGTGCTGGGGCCAGTTTCGCCACGGGTGGGACGATATCCTGCTGTGGCGCTGTTGCGGGCTGCCCAACAACGGGGGGCAGAGAATCTCACGGATGAATATTTGACCCTCGTTGATCCCGCACAGCAGGCAACGGCGCAGGTACGGCGGCTGATTCGCGAATTACTCGTGGCGCGTAGCCCTGAACACGAGGCAATTGATGACGTTGTTGATCAACTTGCGGGGATTAGCTGGACACCCGCCTATCCGATTTTGATGGAGGAAGCGGTACGGTTGGGTCTGGCCATTGATGAGCAACTACCACCAGAAGTCCATACGCTGTTGGAACTCTACGACACCAGCACGACACGCTATGCTTCCACTGCCGTTGTTCATCTGGATTAATGGAGCTGATGATCACAGAACCTGTCTCAACTGCGAGAAGGGTAGACGATGAAGCAAGTTCTCATCATCATTCCCGCCTATAATGAGGCAAGTAACCTGCCTACCGTGTTCGCAGATCTGCAGCAATTTGCGCCCGATTATGATCCATTGGTCATTGATGATGGTTCCACTGATGATACCGTTGCTATTGCGAAACAACTTGGTACAAAAGTCGTCAAACTGCCATATAACCTGGGGATTGGTGGGGCGGTACAAACGGGCCTGCGCTTTGCTGAACGTCAGCAGTACGCTGTTGCGGTGCAGTTTGATGGTGACGGCCAGCATCGTGCCGATCAACTGGCAGCGCTCCTTGCGCCGATAGTGAACGGCGCTGCTGATGTAGTCATCGGCTCGCGCTTTCTCCAGGTACCAGCCTACACAATCCCACTTTCCCGCCGCTGTGGTATTGCTATTTTTCGGTGGGTCAATAGCCTGATTCTCGGGCAACAGATTACCGATAATACTTCTGGCTTTCGCGCCTATAATCGGGCCGCGCTCACATTCCTCGCTGAGGAATATCCACAGGACTATCCTGAACCAGAGACAGTAATTCTCCTGGCCCGTAATGGTTTTCGGATCGTCGAAATACCAGCGCTGATGCGTGAGCGGAGCGGGGGGCAATCTTCAATTACGTTACTCCGTTCATTGTATTATATGTGCAAAGTTTTACTGGCAATTGGTGTGCGTGCAACAGCGCGGCGGCGAGAGAGGGAGCGGCATGAACCAGCGCATCCAGATTATCTCTATTCTCGGTAGTCTGGCAGTGATGGCCTTCGTCTTCATCATGATTCGGCGCGGCAAGCTGCGTGAGGAGTATGCCCTGATCTGGTTTGTTGCGGGGTTGATGCTGATTGGTGTCTCTCTCTGGCGCGACTCCATCGATCTCGTTGCACGGTTGGCGGGCATCTATTATGCGCCATCGGTGCTATTGCTTGGGGTTATTGTGCTTGGCTTTATTCTGGCAATGCACTTTTCGATTGCGCTATCGCGGCTGGCAGACCAGAATAAATCGCTGGCACAGGAAGTGGCGCTGTTGCGTTATGCCCTCGATGCTGCCGAACACCAGCCAACCGCTGATCTCCCAGCCGTAGAGTCGCAATGAGGCGCACTGCGCCTAGACACCCCACCCCAGTCCCAGCGCGTGAACGTCGCCGAGTCATCGCGTTGTTCCTCGCCTTTGCGGGGTTCTATCTGCTCTTTGCTTCGGGGCATTTCTATGCCACCGATGAAGAAACGATTTATACGTTGACTGAGCGGATGGTTGACCAACATACACTGACATTGCCGAGTGATGCCTGGGGCCTCGCCACAACGTCTGGACGTGACGGACGGCAATATGCGGTGACTGGCCCAGGACAATCGCTGCTGGCGATTCCGTTTTTCCTCTTTGGCACACTCACCGCCCCACTGTTGCCGATCGAAGCACGGGGGTATGCCACGCGCTTTGCCGTTGCACTGTTCAACCCGATCGTCACCGCAGCAACCGTGGCGTTGTTGTATGCGTTACTGCGCCGCCTGGGCCAGCGTGGGGCGATTGCGCTCAGCGTTGCCGCGATCTATGGGCTGGCAACAACCGCCTGGCCGCATGGGCGCACCTTCTTTGCCGAGCCACTGACCGCCCTGCTACTGCTGGCTGCCTGGTATTGCTTTCGCCGTGGTACAGAGGAACCCGCAGGCCGAGGCTGGCTGGTGGCGGGCGGTGCTGCCCTGATTGCTGCGCTATCAGTCAAGCCACACGCAGCCCTGGCCCTCCCGTTCATGGGGCTTTACCTCCTGGTGCGGGCGACGAACCTGGGGCGGGTTGCCGGAGTATGGCAGTGGCGCTGGCGGCGCGGCCTAGTGTTGACTAGCTATGCTGGCCTTGGTGGTATGCTGATCATGATGCCATTGGGTCTCTACAACTGGGCATTGTTTGGCAGCCCCTGGCAAACTGGCTATGGTGGTCAATCGGCTGGCAGCCTCTTTGTCACGCCGCTTGCGACGGGGTTGTATGGCTTGACGATTGCTACGGGCAAGGGGTTGATCTGGTATTCTCCGCCATTTCTGCTGGCGATTGCTGGCTGGTGGCCCTTCTGGCGGCGGTATCGGGCTGAGGGATTACTCTGCCTGGGGCTGGTGACGGCGCATTTTCTGTTCTATGCCCAGGTCTTTGCCTGGCACGGTGATGGTAGTTGGGGGCCACGCTATCTGATGGTCTGCTTACCGTTTGCGATAGTGCCGCTAGCGGGGCTGCTCGATAGTATGCAGCCGCGAGCCTGGGGCAGGATCCTGGTTGGCGGTGTGGTGGTGTGGGGCATTGCCGTCCAGTTGCTGGGTGTGTCCGTGAATTTCGATTGGTATATTTTGCGTTCGAATGAGCAGGAGCGTCATTTTCTTCCTGCGGCGTCGCCGCTAGTCGCTCATGCCCAATACCTGGGGGAACGGATCAGCCTCTGGCGAGGGCGCTTGTTCCCAGCCGCCAATAGTGCGGTGCTGGTCCGTGGGTTTGCTGCTGCCGAACCAGCGGCGAATCGTCCGAACGAGCGACCGGGAATCTTTCCACGCTGGACGACTGGCGCAGGCGTCGTCGCGATTCATCCAGCAACGCACGATCCTTTGACGGTCAAGCTAACCTTTTTTGACCATCGACCAACCGCCTTACGGACAACACGGCCAGTTGTCTTGGTGGATGGTGTGCCTGTCGCTGATGGTGCGCTGGCAAGTGAGGATTTAACTGGTAATGGCGAGGGTTGGATCGATCAGTTTACAGTGCCGGGCAGTGCCTGGGATAGTGGACAGGTGACCATCACGTTGCAGAGCGCAACCTGGAATCCACACGCCTTGGGGCTTGGTGAGCGCGATGAGTTACTCGGCGTTTTCGTCCACAATATTGAGGTGTGGCAGGCAGGGCAGTCACTGACCATCCATGAGGCGTTGCCACTTGATCCGATGCCGCAGACGCCGCGACAGCGATTCTGGTGGTACAATGACGACCGTGGTTATTGGGAAACACGGCAGCATTTGGTCGATCACTGGGGCTGGTATTTGGCCGTCGCAGGGTTTCCGCGTGCCAGTGCCATTGCCTGGGCCGTAGTCTATGGCGGTATTAGCACTATTTTCCTGGTGGCGGGGCTGGTATTGGGCCGCAGTACCTTGCCAGGAGCACCAGCCCGTAGCGTTGCCCCACCAAGGCGACGCAGGCGACGAAATACTCAGCGGGCGCGGTACAAGCCGCGTTCGCCGCAATGAAGAGGCAACAAGCCGGAAGCATGGTAATCAGCGCGATGGGATATCAATGCACAAAGGATTAACGATTTCAGTAGTGATCCCCTGTTTCAATGAAGAAGCCGGAATTGAATATGTGCTTCGTGAGATGCCTGACTATGTTGATGAAGTGATTGTTGTTGATAATAACTCAACGGACGGTACTGCCGAGGTCGCTCGGGCGTTGGGGGCCAGAGTCATCCATGAGTCACGGAAAGGCTACGGCAGCGCTTATCAGGCCGGGTTGCCTGCGGCAACTGGAGACATTATCGCCACTGTCGATGGTGATGGCACCTATCCGTCGGTGATGATCGCGCCGTTAATTGATGAGCTTTTGGCGGGTGGTCTCGACTTTATCTCAGCCAGCCGATTCCCGCTCCAGGATCCACGGGCGATGCGGCGGCGAAACTGGCTAGGGAATATGGTGCTGACCTGGACGGCCCGAATCCTCTACCGTACCTGGATTGCTGATAGCCAATCGGGAATGTGGGTCTTCCGCCGCGCTGCGCTGCGCTGGGTTCGCCCCACACAGACAGGGATGGCCTATTCCGAAGAGATCAAATTAGCTGCACTGCGGGCGACCCAGGTACGGTTTGGCGAACGACCAATCGCCTATCATGAGCGGATTGGCGAAACCAAGCTCTTTACCTGGCGTGATGGGTTCAAGAATCTCTGGTTCTTATTTGTCTACTGTTTTCGCAACAATTCGCCACGCTGAGGAGTTGGTATGGTCGCCCGATCTACAGCGCCTTAGAGGAGCAGTAGCCCCCGACGGGCAGCCGTAGCGACCGCTTCAGCACGAGAAGCAGCGCCAAGTTTCATCAGGATCGACCCAACGTGGAACTTGATCGTGTTTTCACTGACGGTTAGTTGGTGTGCAATCGCCCGATTGGTGAGTCCTGCGGCCAGCAGTTGCAACACATCAAGCTCACGTGGTGTGAGGACTTCGCCATCCGTGAGCGTGGGGCGAGTGTGTGGTGATTCAGCCAGCTGATCGAGCAAGGGCATAAAGCTATTGGGGTGGCCCACGATCAGCCCGGCGGCGACGGCCTGCACTGCGGCTACCAGTTCATCCCCCGTACTCTCGCGCGGCAAGAATCCCCGTGCGCCATTACTGAGCAGGTCGATCAGGGTTTCCTGATCAGGTTCAGATCCAACGACCAACGCTGATAGTGTTGGTTGACTGGCGAGTAGTTGGCTGAGCGTGACCAATATCTCGGTCTCGTCCTCTGGCAAGTCAAGTAACAGGACAGTGGGGGCAGTGCTGTTGACTTCCTCGGTTAAGGTCTCGCCGCCTGATACTTGCCCTACAACGACAACGCCGCTGACCCCGCCGAGTAAGGCCGCCAGACCGGCGCGGGCCATGGGGTAGGCAGCGACGATTAAGACGCGAATGCGCGCGTCTGATGCGAACTGTGATTGATCAGTAAACTGCAGATTCATCAGCCTTCCCTGTAGCGAAACGCGAGGGGATTCGTCTTGCTTCCTGCCATGCAGTATAAAGGCCAGGAGTGGCAATGGCCTAGGTTTTGGAAGTAGGCTTACCTTTGTGCCGATTGGCGATGCGTCGATAGGAGAAAGATAGCGATGATGAACGTAGATCAAACTGTACTCGATCGCCCAGTTGCCGGACGGAATCTGCTGCCTGGGAGTTTGCACGATCAGTTGGGCGCGGGGCGCACCTTACTGGTTTTCCTCCGCCATAACGGTTGAATGTTCGCGCACGAAACAGTGCATGAGCTTCGCAGGTCTGCGAAGGAGAACCCCGCCTTTCCCCCGATATTATTTGTGCAGCAGGGCACTGTTGCACAGGGGGATGATTTCTTCAGCAAAGAGTGGCCCGAAGCCCGAGCGATTGCTGATCCCACCCAGCAACTCTATCGTGACTTTGGTTTGGCCCGTATCTCGAAGGGCGAAATCCTGCGGCCAGGGGTAATTGCCTGTGGGATTCGGGCGGCAATGAAAGGGAATCGAGGCGGGAAAACCGTTGGTGATCCGCAACAGATGCCTGGAATCTTTGCATTTGAAGGCGATCAGCTTGTCTGGCAGCATGATTTTCGGAATATTGGCGACAATCCGCCATTCGCTGAGATTCCCACGCGAATCGACCAGGCCACGGCGTTCAGCTAACGTGTGGGCAATGGGCGCTATAGCTCAACCAATCCCTGATCAGTGATGCGCACAGCGGGGATCACCGACAGCGGCATAAATGAGAGCAAGGCAAAGGGGGCTGCTATGGTGCAACCAAGTGTCCGCGCAGCTTCTTCCAGCGCGTGATGCTGGGCCGCAACATCGTTGATTGGTTGATCGGAGAGCAAACCAGCAAGCGGCAGGGGCAAAGCGGCAATCGTTGCGCCATCGGCAACGGCGACAATGCCACCACCCATCGCCGCGATCGCGGCAATCGCTGCCAACATATCGCGATCGTTGGTGCCGATTGCCGTGATATTGTGGGCATCGTGGCCGACTGATGAGGCAATCGCCCCCCGTTGCAACCCAAATCCGTGAAGTAATCCTACCCCGATATTGCCAGTTGCGTGGTGCCGTTCCACTACGGCGATCTTGAGCAGGTCTCGGCTGGGGTCAGCGACCACCTCCCCTGCTTCTACCGTGGGAAGTGCGACGATCCGTTCGGTCACAATCTGCCCGGGAATCGCGCCAACAATCGTCATTGGCTGCCCAGTGGCTGGCAGGCGCAGGGAATCGGCAGTGAGTGGCGCGAGATGCACCGTATTCCGCAGCAATGCGGGCGGGGTATTGTTGGCGGCAAAGAGTGGTTCGCCATCGCGGGCGACGAGTTTGCCTCGATGAAAGACCGCATGTGCATGAAAATCATGCAGATCGTCGAGGACAACGAGATCAGCATAGTAGCCAGGGGCAACGGCTCCCAGTCCAGGCAGTCGCCAGAAGCGCGCGGGGTTGAGCGTTACTAGCCGGATCGCCAGGAAGGGATCGAGTCCTTGCGCGACTGCCTGCCGTAAAATGGCGTCCAAATGCCCCTCATCGAGTAACGTAACCGCTTCGCGGTCGTCGGAGACAAAGGTGCAGTGGCTGGCGGTGGCGGGGGTAACTAGCGGCAAAAGGGCTTGTAGATTTCTGGCGGTCGATCCTTCACGGATCATTACTGTGAGGCCACGGCGCAGCTTTTCACGGGCCTCCTCAAGGGTGGTAGATTCGTGATCGGCACTGATCCCTGCAGCAGCATAGGCATTGAGCGCAGTATTGCCTACACCAGGAGCATGACCATCAATCGGCAGATTGCGTTGCTGAGCGGCGGTCAGTTTTGTTAATACTTCTTCGTCTGCCGCCAGCACTCCGGGGAAGTTCATCATTTCGCCTAGCCCGATGATTGCGGGCCAGTCGAGCATCGGGGCAACCGCCGCTGCATCCAGCGTTGCTCCGCTCGTTTCGCGGGCCGACGCTGGCACACACGAGGGGGCAACAAAGTAGGTGTTGAGTGGTAGGTTCCGCGCCCCATCAATCAATGCCTGGACTCCGGCCTGGCCCAAGACGTTGGCGATCTCGTGGGGATCGGCAACGACAGTGCCCGTGCCATGCGCTACGGCGATGCGCGCAAACTCATCCACCCAAAGCTGGGTACTTTCCAGGTGAATATGTGCATCGATGAAGGACGGGGCCAGGTACCGCCCCGCCAGATCGAATGATTTACGCGGTGGCGCGAATTGGTTCGGGCTTGCGGCGAGTCCGGCAATCTGGCCAGCGACGATTGCTACCGCAACTGCTTCAAGTTCGCCAGTAAAGACGTTAACGACCTGTCCACCATGGAATAGCAGATCGGCAGGCTGATGGCCCTGGGCGACGGCGATCAGGGTGCGAAGTTGTGCGAGCTGCATTGGCGTTGCCTTTCCTCATTCTGATTCTGCGCTGAGGATCAGTTCGAGCGTCGCCCGATCCAGGTTGCTGACGGGGATACCATCGATGACGGTCAGCGGTGCGACACCACGAAATCGCAGCATTTCCACAACCGCGTCTGGGTCGCGGGTGATATCCTTCTCAATAAATGGTACGCCCCAATCGGAAAGCAACGCTTTCACCCCTTCACAGGGGTTTCAACCAGGGCGGGTATAGAGGACGACTGTTCGTGGCATCATTCCTCAATGTTTGGTGCATTGGTCTGAGACTGAGGGTGGCAATAATCAACGACCGAACAAGTATACATCCCGCTGACTGTGCCTGATTGCGATAGAATGTGCTATAAGTTGCTATGCGTGTTGATCTTCGGGCAAGCACGCTGGTGCTGCAGCGATACACTGTAGTGGGCAAAATGACGGAATTACCCTGGTGATAATGTGACGGAGAGAAGCAATGAGTGGTGGGCCGCGACCATTAGGGTTTACTGGTAAGGAACTGAAGAACCTCTTTCGTGATGAGCGCGATAAGCGGCGTGAACGACGGCAATTGACGAGTGTCAATGTTGATCCCGCCCGCTTGGCTGATGAGTTTGCCGCATTTGAGGAAACAGTCTTGCAAGTGCTGTTGGACAATAACCGCCAGATCACCGAGCAATTGCTAAAAAGCGGGGCGATTACCTCTGCGCATTTGCCCACTGACTAGTCAAGGCTGATTCCTGAGGGCAGCGTAATGTCTGGCGAGAGTATGGCGGGAGCGTGAAGCGAAGATGACTATGGATCGTGGTCCTGAACCCGAGGCGATGAGCGCCGAAGAGCGGCACCAGGCGGTGCTGATTGATCGGTTACTCCAGGACGAGGCAGAGATTTTTGCTGCCGTGCGCGTTGGTGCTGGTGTGGCTTATCTCGATGGTATCGTCGAATCAGCCGCACAAGTTGAGGCGGCTACTGATCTGGCGCTGAGGGTTGCGGGGATCACCAGAGTTCGGAACGATCTGGAGGTCGAGGAGCTTGGGCTGGCTGGTGATCAACCACCAGCCGAAACGCCCCTGTATGATGAAGAACCATTGCCAGCGCTGACGGCAAACGAAGCGGCGGGGATCGACCTTGACACGAATCCCGACCATGACTATACCACCAACGCCCAGGAGGCGGCTGAAGAAGGGTTACCATACCTCCCACCCACTGATCCCGTGGTTCATCCGAGCGATGATCCCGAGGGTTTGGAAATTGCCACGGGGTTTGGTACGAGTTCAACCGATGAGTTTCCCGATCTCCTGGCGACCACTGCTCTCGGCGATGCCCCCCCTGGTGACGAAGATATTCGGTCGCAGGTGCTTGAAGCATTGCGTAGCGATGCAATGACGATTGACCTGGTGATCGACGTGGTTGTGCAAAGCGGTGTGGTTTATCTGCGCGGACAGGTGCCAACGCTCACCGATGCTGAAGCTGCGGAAGAGGTGGCTGGTCGGGTGCCAACGGTGCGTGAAGTAGTCGAAGAGCTAGAGATCGTTGCACAGCGCTAATCGCCCTGAACAGCAACCGCAAGATCTGCCAGAGCGTTCCTCGGTGCATCAGGAGCGGGGGCCACGAATTGGCCTTGCCCTCAGTTCGGGCGGGGCGCGTGGGTTTGCCCATGTTGGGGTAATTAAAGGCCTGATTGATGCAGGCTACTCCATCAGCGCCATTGCTGGCAGCAGCATGGGGAGTATCATTGCTGCTGGGTTTGCCGCGCAGGGCAGTGTCAGCGAACTGGAAGCGTGGGCGTTGGCGTTTCGGGCGCGGGATCATTCGCGGTCGCTGCTCCCAATCATGGATCCAACGCGCCTGATGCCCTTTTTGGATGATTTGCTGAATGGCGTGACGTTCGCCGAGTGTGTATTACCCCTGAAGATCGTTGCGACCGACCTGCGTGAACGTGCAGCGATCACACTCGGCGAAGGCTCAGTAGCTCTGGCCGCGTTTGCCTCATCAGCGATGCCATTCTTCCATCGCCCTGTCCCCTGGCGCGAGCGCTTATTGGCCGATGGATCGCTCAGTTGTGTGCTGCCGCTCGAGCAGGCGGCCACCGCGAATGAGGTTGATCTGGTGATTGGCTCGCTGGTCAGTCGGCAATATCCGCTGTTGAATACCGCTGTGCAACAGGTCGCCCAATTCACCGGGGGCGTAGTTCACGGTTGGCCAAGGCCATACTTCGACTTCTTCCGTGACCGAACCCCCCAAGCGGCCTGGGTTGCCAATGATACAGTGATCGCTGTCCCTAACTTAGTCATTACCCCAACCCTCCCCTTGATCGGCCAGCTCGACTTTGGCCGTGTCCGTGCGGCAATCACCGCTGGCGAAGAAGCGGTTGCTAGCCGGCTCGAAGAGATTCGGGCGCTGCTGGATACGAAGCGCCCAACGCCTGATCAGCCTATTCAGCCACAGTAACTGAGATTAATCGACAGCATGACGATGGGCGCGATACCGCTCGATGAGCGCGTTGGTTGAACTATCGTGCTTCAGTGCCGCTGTTCCTGTGTCAGTCAATTCAGGGATGATCCGCTGCGCCAGGACTTTGCCCAGTTCCACCCCCCACTGGTCGAACGAGTCGATCTGCCAGATAACGCCTTGGGTAAAGACACTATGCTCGTAGAGTGCGACGAGTGCGCCAAGCACCGTTGGTGTTAGGCGGTCGGCAAGCAGCGTTGATGATGGGCGGTTGCCGGGGAAGGTGCGATGTGGCACGAGCCACTCCGCTGTTCCTTCGGCGCTGACTTCCTCGGCTGTTTTGCCGAACGCCAACGCTTCGGCCTGTGCCAGCACATTCGCGATCAGGATGTCGTGTGCTTCTTGCGTGGGATTCAGCGATTGGCAGAAGGCGATAAAGTCACAGGGAATCAGGCGAGTGCCCTGGTGAATGAGTTGGTAGAATGAATGCTGTCCGTTCGTCCCTGGCTCACCCCAGAAGATCGGGCCAGTTTGATAATCAACAGTGCGGCCATCAGTGGTGATTCGCTTGCCATTACTTTCCATCGTGAGTTGCTGCAGATAGGCCGGAAAGCGTTTCAGATACTGCTCATATGGCAGTACGGCGATCGTTTCGGCACCGAGGAAATTTGTATTCCAGATCGTCAACAGGCCCATCAATACTGGTAGATTTTCAGCCAGCGGTGCAGTACGAAAATGCTCGTCCATCTGGTGAAAGCCATCGAGCATCGCGCGGAAATGAGCAGGACCAACGGCGATCATCGTCGAGAGGCCGATGGCTGAATCCATTGAGTAGCGCCCACCCACCCAATCCCAGAAGCCAAACATATTGGCCGTATCGATGCCAAACTTACTGACCGCCTCGGCATTGGTGGAGACCGCGACGAAATGTTTGGCGATTGCTGCTTCATCACCGAGCGCATCGAGAGTCCAACTACGGGCGCGGTTGGCATTGGTCATTGTTTCCAGGGTAGTGAATGTTTTGGAGGAGATAATAAACAGGGTTTCGGCTGGATCCAGGTCGCGCGTGGCCTCAGTAAAGTCGGTACCATCAACATTCGAGACAAAACGGAAGACGATCTCCCGGTCGGTATAGGCGCGTAACGCCTCATACGCCATCACCGGGCCGAGATCGGAACCGCCAATTCCAATATTGACGATAGCCCGAATCGGTTTCCCGGTTTGCCCTCGCCACTGCTGATTCCGCACCTGATCGGCAAAATGCGCCATCCGATCCAGCACGTCATGGACTTCGGGGATCACGTTTTCTCCATCGACAGTGATCGTTGCTGATTTTGGGGCCCGTAAGGCGACGTGCAATACTGCCCGATCTTCAGTCAGGTTGATCCGTTCGCCACCAAACATCGCCTTGATTCTGCTGGTCAGATCCGCGCTCTCTGCCAGTTTGACCAATAGCGCTATTGTTTCAGTGGTGACTCGCTGCTTTGAGTAGTCAAAGTAGAATCCCACGGCTGCGGTGGTCAATTGTGTGCCACGCTGGGGATCATTGGCGAACATCTCGCGCAAGGTTTGCTGCGAGATAGTGGCATGATGGGCCAGGAGTGCCTGCCACGCTGGTTGTTTTGTCAGGGGTGTTAATGTGGGAGTAGTCATAGTGCATCATCCTCCTATCAGCATTGTGATGATCTGATTTGGTTTTGCGGCCTAGCTCGCCAGTACCACTATATCGTAGCCGATCACATACTGAAATGGTGAATGCATGAGGAACTGCCGCATGGGCGAGTGCGACTACTTCTGAGTAGTTGGATCATTCCACAAGGCCAGGATCGATGTTGAAGCTGCGATCCGCAGTCTGGTACCATGAGTGCGGAGACGTGCCTTGCCTCCGTAGCTCAGTGGATAGAGCATCCGCCTTCTAAGCGGAGGGTCGCTGGTTCGAACCCAGCCGGAGGTATCAGTTGATCAGCGATAGGGTAGTCAATACACCAGGAAGCCTCCGATGCGGTAGCAGTATCGGAGGCTTCCTGGTGTATGTGTGCTGCTTCAGGAGTGATTTCCTACAGCAATTATTCGCCTGCTTTATCGAGCAATTCCAGAATTGGGGCGATGGCGGCGATGCCGCGTACGGTGCTGGGGTCAGGGATGATCTG
>JBDHWF010000069.1:0-21700 GCA_039810045.1 Chloroflexia bacterium | reverse complement strand
TCCAACGCGCCACCATTGACCGAAAGATCGGCCTGATCATTGATCGTGACGTTGTTGAGCCAGAGTCGCCCGCCATGTACCGCTAGCCGCGATTGCCCATT
This sequence comes from Chloroflexia bacterium, assembly GCA_039810045.1. Classification (GTDB taxonomy): domain Bacteria; phylum Chloroflexota; class Chloroflexia; order Thermomicrobiales; family CADCWN01; genus CADCWN01. The sequence goes on along the minus strand of JBDHWF010000069.1, from coordinate 21,599 downwards.
GATGGTCATATTGAACAGATCGAGTGAGCCCCCCTGAAGATCAAGGTTTACCGGGCCAGTAAGCCCGCTCAGCCGTGCGCGCCCCCATTGTAGTTGGAGCGACACCGGGCTTTGCTGTGGGATATAGACAATGATCTGACTACTGTGTGTCGTGAACTTATTCCCTGGAGCGTCAGTTGCCGAGGTATCGAGATAAATCTCGCCGTTCCGCTCTTCCAACACCAGTTGGTCGGTGTCCAGATCGCGCTGCGCCAGAAAGCGCGAGAAGTGGCTCGATTCGACCGTAGCCTCAACGGTCACGGCATTGGCCTTCTCTGGATCAGTAACCGGAATCGGCTGAATACGAATATCACTCGCCGACCCATTGACATGAATCCGTGGATTTGCCGTCGTGATGGCGACACGTTTAGTGACTGGTTGTGAAACAGTGACTGTCGAACTCATCACACCAACCCCAATGGCGGTGACCAACACCACAAGGGCAAACAGCATCAACATTCGCCCGACAAACGGCACGTACCAGGCCAGCGCGGGTGCTGGATAGCGCGGTGATTGCTGAGCAACGCGGGCGCCCTGACCCAGCTCTTGCGGCTCAGCCACAATAAATGGGGCGGCCCATTCAGCGTGTGTTGCGGCATTTTCCTTTGGCGGTCGCTTATCGATCGTCACGGGTTTACTCCAGCGCTTGCCAAAAACTTCGTCCTGTTCTGACTATCGCAGAGAATTATTAGGGAAGTTTCACGATTGTGTGGCAAAAGTGTGCCTGCCCCTGCTGCCGTTAGTGTAGCCTGTTTTCCTGACCCCAGAATAGTGAAAGACCAAGCGGAAAGAGCGCCACCAATACCGCTGGCGGTTAGCGGCAAGCGTGGCACAAGAATCGCGCAATGAGGAAGCGAATGAAGCCGCCACCAGAAGCTGGCATAATTGCGGGTTGCAGGAGGTCAAAACAATGCTCAACGTCACTGCTGAAGGAAATGCCATCCAGATTGGGAAACATTGCACGATTCGTTTCGAACGAACGTTACGGATCCCCGATGACGGCAAAACCTATCCCCTCCCGCCAAGTCTGGGCAATTTTCCCATTGCCCGCGTGGCAGATTATGCTGACAGCGTGCCAGCATCCTGGCGTGACCAAGGGGGATACTTTATCCCAATGTATCAACGCGAAGCCCTCTGGCTCAACTTCCTCGGCCATGAGTGGCACCCGGTGGCGATGAAAGTAGGGGTAGGCAAAATCAACGCGCTCACTGGCGACAAGTGGGATTATCGGCTACACGACAAGCCACAGGATTATCTTGTTTGCCCCACGCAGCCCTGGCTTGACGGCATCAACAGCGGGGAGGGGGTTATTCGCCAGTTTGTGGCGATGCCGCTCGGTACAGGCCATACTATCGAAGGTCAAGTAAGTGGAAAGGAACAGTTTGGCGGCCTCCAGATCGTCGTCTTCGAGGCGAAACGCGGGAAATTTCCCGAAGAAAACCCGACACCGCCTGGGTTAGCACGTCGCGGCATGGCCGATGGCAATGTCCTCCACACGATGGCGAGCAAAGATGTCAGTATGGGCCTCGGCGCTGGTGGACAAATGACCCAGGCGATCTACCCCGACCCCTACGGGAAGAAAACCTGGGACGAAAAGAACCGGGGCGAAGCAATCATTCATATTGTTAATAGTGAGCAATATCAGGCGATCACGGGGATTCCGGCCCCACCAACGCCAGTAGATGCCAAAGAATATACCTCGCATGGTTATCCCTGGTACGAAATCTATGATGAAGCAAAGGGGCGACTCGCACCAACCGATACCCTCAAGAACGTGCAATCCGTGCAGGAGATTGATCGGCGCCGGGGCCAATCCACCAGTGCAGACGATGAGGGCTTCGAGATACTCCGCGAACAGATTCGCCAACCAAAGAAATCCTCAGGTACACGCCACGATTAAGCCCAGCCAGGGCGCACCCACGCGACATTGGACAAGCGGTGTTTGGTTTCCAGAACACCGCTTGTCCAGATTGCTACCAGAAATTGCCCAACTACAGGCCGAATATAGGACCATGGTACGATTGTATCGAGCGGCATAATCGCCTATCCTCAACATTGCAGAACTGGCATCGTTGAAAACATGGTCAGGACTCAGCAGTATTGAAGGCAAGAAGGTTGTGGTGCGGATACCAAGTTCGACAAATGAACACAATAACTCCTCAATAGCGCGGAGCGAGCTTGTTGATACGCCACAAGAAGAACGCTTTGATCGGATCACCCGTATTGCGCAACACACCTTCAATGTCCCAATGGCGTTGATTATGCTGGCTGATGGTCAGCGCCATTGGGCCAAATCGTGCCTGGGGTTGAACCCCGCAGAAGTGCCACCCGAAATTGCTTTCTGTACGCATACGATCAATCAGAATGCGCTGCTGATCGTTCCTGATGCAACGCAGGACGAGCGGTTCAACACCACGCCGCTGGTTACTGGGCCAGCACACATTCGGTTTTTTGTTGGCCAGCCACTCCGCAATAGCGCGGGAGCGATCTTTGGGGTTTTCTGTATTCTTGATCGTGAGCCGCGCACATTTCCAGACCCTGACCAGCAATTGTTCATTGATCTCGCTGCCTGGGTTGAGAGTGAAATCAATAACGATACCCTGAACCAGGCGCTCGAAAGCCAGCGCTATAGCGAAACCTATTTGCGTACCCTGATGGACAATATTGGCGATGGCCTGATCACGTTCGATGCCACGGGGATCATTGAGGCACTCAACCCTGCTGCTGAGCGAATGTTTGGATATAATGCTCCCAAGGTTGTTGGTGAGCCGCTCTGGCTGCTGTTACCGCGCAGTTACCCCAATGAGCCGATTGCTGGCCTCTTACGCAAACCCCACCCTTTTTCCGACGAACGACGTGGGGGCGCCCAGAGCAATAATGGTTTTCGCCGTGAACGTCAGGCCAAGCGGGGCGATGGGAGTTTTTTCCCCGCCGAGCTCACCGTGAGCGCAATGGAGATTGCTGGGAAGCAACAGTATATCGCCAGCGTGCGGGATATTACTGATCGACGTGCCGCTGCTGCCGCCTTGCACTTAAGCGAAACGCGCCTCCAGGCGGTGGTGAACAATTTACCAGTGATTGTCTTTAGCACTGATGCCGCAGGGATCTTTACGCTTACTGAAGGGCAGGGCCTGGATCTCATCGGCCAAGAACCGGGACAAGAGGTGGGGCAGTCAAGCCTCGCGCTCTTCCACGATTTTCCTGCTGCCCTGGCCCTGATGCAACGCGCCCTGGCTGGAGAAACCTGTGCTGACCTCGTACAGATCAATGGGCTTTCGCTCCAGGCGCAAGTCGCACCGTTGCTCGACGAAGCGGGTGCGATTATCGGGACGATCGGTGTGGTCATTAATATCACTGCGCGGGTCAACGCCGAGCGCGAATTGCGCGAAACGCTAACCGCCCTGGAAACCCAATATACAAATGCCGAGCGTTCCCGCAGTGAAATGCACGCAGTTCTTGATGCCGCCAGCGAAGGGATGGCGCTCGTTACCCCCGATCGCCGCTTCCTGACGATCAATCGCCGCTTTGCTGACTTCTTTGCCCTGAGGCCAGAAGAAGTGATTGGACATCGATTTGAAGAGTTTGCGCCGCTAATCGCCCGCGTCTATGCCGATCCCGAAGCGTTTGGGAAACTGGTGAGTGGGACGGCAACGGATACCGAGCGCCAATTTACCGCTATTGTTGCCCAAAAATGGCCGGAGGTACGCGAGCTACAACTCTTCACTACGCCCGTCCACAGCGAGCGCAACCACTTCCTGGGGCGGCTCTATGTGCTGCGCGATGTCACGCAGGAACGCCAGCTTGACCGGATGAAAACTGAGTTCATCTCGCGTGTTTCACACGAACTACGCACCCCCATGACTTCGATCAAGGGATTCGTTGATCTCTTACTTGATGGCGAAGCAGGCCAGGTTACGGAGGAGCAGCACGAATTCCTAGAAATTGTTAGCACAAACACTGATCGGCTGCTCGCCCTGATTAACGACCTACTCGATGTTTCACGTATTGAATCGGGGCGGATGAAGCTTCAACGCGAGTCATTAGATCTTGCCCAGATTATTCGTGGGGTAGCAAGCTCTTTAGTGACGCAAATCGAAGCCAAACAGCAAACGCTTACCGTCACCATTCCCCCTGATCTACCACCAATCGCTGGTGATCCGAATCGGGTTCAGCAGATCGTCGCGAACCTGCTCACCAATGCCCATAAATACACACCAAGCAATGGCACAATTCAGATTGAAGCCATGGCTGAAGGCACGGTCGTTAAAACGACCGTGCGTGATAGCGGGGTGGGCCTCAGCCCAGACGAACAATCACAGATCTTTACCAAGTTCTTCCGGGCGCAAAATCGCACGACCCAAGAGGCGGGTGGCACAGGCCTGGGCCTCGCCCTGACACGGTCACTGGTGGAGTTGCAAGGAGGCGAGATCACCCTATCCAGCGTACAGGGGCAAGGGGCAACCTTTACCTTTACCTTGCCCATCGACCCAGACCGCGTTCCCGAACCAGTCACCCCAACGCCACATCTCTGGGGCAAACAGATCATCTTGGTTGAGCCCGACCACAACATTGCCGATCTCATCCGCCGCTATCTTGTGCGTAACGGCTATCAAGTCACGATTGCCTCAGATAACAACGCAGCAATGCACGTAGCGGAGAAAATACCGCCTGATCTCTTGATTGTCGATCTTGACCTACCAGACAACACCGATGGATTCGCCGCGTTCGCCCAACTCCGGGCCGAGCCCTGGCTCAGCAATGTTCCCACAATTACCCTATCAATCCACGATATGCAGAGCCAGGCGCGCACGCTTGGTGCTACAGGAGCGTTGCTCAAACCAGTCAATGAGCGCAAGTTATTAGATCAGGTTCATCTCACCCTCAGTGAAGTGGCCCCAGAGTCAAATATCCGCCGCGTGATAATTGCTGACGCCGATCAGGACCGTCGCACGCTGTTGGCTGGAGGGCTACGCTGGGGGGGCTACGAGGTACTCGAAGTTGCTGATAGTGCAAGCACTGTGGCGGCCTGCCAGCGCGAACAACCCGACCTGCTGTTACTGGCCTCCCATCTCTCTGATCGCTCAGGCCTCGCAACATTACAAGCCCTGCGGGCAGTGCCAGCAACCAAGGATCTTGTAACAGTGGTGTTTATGACAAACCCTGAGCAAGATGAAGGCATGCGCGCCCAAATTGAAGCCCTTGGGGCCACCCTTGAAACGCCACCAATCTTCGAAGCAGTTCCCTCTGAATTGCCGGAAACGGTGGTGACCAATCAGTACAATAGGCGAGGGCAAGATGAGTAGCGGACCAGAACCGCAACCCCTGCAAACGAGCGATCCGGGATCACTGCCAACGCACGGGGCGAAGCCAGTGCAACACGTTCTTGTCGTGGACGATGATCCGGGGATCAATCGTTTGGTACAGGTGCGCCTTGCCGCCCGAGGCTTCACCGTAACAACCGCCCTGAGCGGAGAAGAAGCCCTAGAGCACATCAGCGAACACGCCCCCGATTTGCTCATTCTCGACATCTCGATGCCGGGAATTGATGGGCTTGAGGTGTTGGCTGAGGTACGTAAACAAGAACTTGATCTGGCAGTGATCATGATGACTGCGTACGGCTCTGAAACAGTGGCGATTGAAGCGCTGCGCCGCGGGGCTGATGATTACTTACGCAAGCCATTCGAACGCACTGAGTTTGGGGCAGCGGTTGAGCGCACCGTACGGCGACTCGATCTCAGTCGCCAAAATGACTGGCTCCGCGCCGAACTCGCAGCGAAACATCGCCAATTGGCATTAGAGTTAGCCCGCGCAGGCCAGGTACAGGCGGATCTTCTCCCGTTAGAATCTCCCGTAATCCCGCCGTTTGTCTTGGCCGCCCGCTGTGTGCCAGCCCGCGAGGTGGGCGGTGACTTCTATGACTGGCAACGACCACAGGACGGAAAGCTTTGGATGACCCTGGCAGACGTGATGGGCAAGGGAATGCCAGCGGCACTGTGGATGGCCACTGCGCGCACAGCAATGCGTGCGGTGGTACGCGATAGCCCTCCAGCAGCGGCGATGCGGTATGTAGCGCGGGCGCTTGAACCTGACCTTGAACACGCAGATGCCTATATTACCCTTTTCCTGGCTAATCTCGATATTGCTGCCCGACGACTGGAATATGTGGATGCCGGACATGGTCATGTTTTTATCCGCCGTAGCGATGGCCAGGTTGAGTTATTACCAGAGCGGGGACTGCCAGTAGGGATTATCTCTGACCTTGACTACGAACAAGGCGAAGTGATCTTCGACCCAGGTGATGCCTTGATTTTGTATAGCGATGGCCTGATCGATTCTCGGCCTGATCTCGATCTCCAACCAGTAATGATTGCTGATACCCTCAATGGAACGGAAACCGCCGAGGAAATGGTAGAAAAACTGATCGCCCTTGGGGAAGCTGGAGGAACCTTGCCCGATGATTTAACCGTTGTCGTATTGCAATTACCACGATGAACCTACAACAGATGAGTGAACAATCTTTCTGGAGGAAAAAGTTCATGCACGGCAGGTTTCGCGCATTACTGCCGCTCTTCCTGACGCTGGCCCTTTGGAGTATCGTCCTGCCCATCGCGCCACCCACGGCAGCCGCCGAAAACGTTCGGTCGTTTCGCGACCTTGGTTATACCGACACCACTGCGCGCATGATCGACAGCACTGCCAGTTTCTATTTCCCAATCCCAACTGGACAAACACCCACGCAAGGCACCCAACTCGAAGTAGTCTTCAGCCACTCGCCATTGTTGATTCCCGAACGCTCAACGATGACGATCGCCACTGGTGGACAAAGCCTGACCAGTATTGTGCTGAACGAAAGCAATCGTACCCGCGCCACCATTTCTCTACCATTACCAACCGAGAACTTTACGGGATCAGGGTATACGATTGACTTTCTGTTCCATATGCGCCTGACCCGTGAAGAATGTGAAGAAGCAACCAATGCCGCATTATGGACCACGATTCACAGCGATTCACGACTGATCCTCAATACGCAACCTGCCGCCGCAGGACCACAGCTCACCGATGTTGATAATCTCTTTGTTCCGCCTGCACCATCGCCACAGGCCGCACAATCCAATGCCCCCAAAACCTATCCGCCAACCCTCTCATTAGTCGTACCAACCAATCCTTCACCAGAGGAACTGGAAGCAGCAGGGCTAGTGGCTTATGGGGCTGGGCAGTGGGCCACCCAAGTTGATCGTGATCCTGTGATCGAACTGGCGAATCAACCGAGCACGACATTACCAAGCGTCATTGTGGGCACTGGCGCAGCACTACCAGACCTTGGTACAACCGTACCATTCCGTTGGGATGGTCAAAACTTTGTTGCCGCCAACGGCCCAATTCCTGGGCAAATGGGCGCCCTGGGCATTGGCCAAACCGAGACAGGGACCCCGCGCTTAGTCGTCAGCGGCGGTACAGGGGCCCAGGTACGCACGGCGGCCACCGCCCTGGTTGGCCCAGAAGTTCGTTCACTGTTGACAGGAAATGCCGTGGGCATTTCCGGCAACGCCGCTACGGGGCTCATCAGCGTGCCACCGTGGAAAGATGGCGCAGCAAGTTTTGCCCAACTCGGTTTTGATCGACGCCAAGTGACTGGAAATGGCGAACATACGATTGACTTCGCGTTTGAACGGCCCGCTGGCTGGACCCTGCGCGATGGGGCGACGCTTGATCTGCAAATTGCCACATCACCAGCGCTCCGCCCGGAAACATCCTGGGTCGCCGTCTCGATTAACGGCCATGATATTGGCGGTCAGCGGCTGACTGGCGGTGACAATGGTCGTTATCGCTTCACGCTGCCGAACGGCCTCTTTAATACGGATCAGTTTGGCATTCCAGCCCGCCACCTTGCGCTGCAAATTCGGATGATGCTCGACCTTCCACAGGAACGCTGTGTTGCCCTGGCTCCTGGATCGAGTGCCTGGATGGCCTTATTACCTACGTCAGTGCTGGCGCTCCCCAACACGCAGGCTTCAGGGATTGACCTCGCTCGGTTCCCGTATCCCCTGACCGGCACCGTAAACGAAGGGATTGCCGTGGTCATCCCGCAGAACCCCACGCCAGACGATCTGGCAGCCGGGGTAACGGTACTGGCGGCAATTGGCCGCCACACAGCCACAGCAATCCCCACTGACCGCCTACCGAAACTCGTTACCGCTGATCGCCTCAGTGATGCCGATCGCAAGGGACGGCACCTGATTCTGGTTGGTGGGCCAGACCGCAATAGCGTGAGCGCGGCTGCGGCAGGCACCATGAGCAACTTCTTCACGATTGCCGACCCCGCCGTCTATCGACCAGGACAAAGTGAGCAGCGCGGGACGCTGCGCGTGGCGCGGTCGCCGTTCTCCAATAACCACAGCCTTATCGGGGTTCTCGGCAATAATCCCGCTGGCATAAAATCTGCAGCGAATGCCCTCTTATATGCCGATACGATTACGCAGTTACACGGATTAGCGGCGGTTGTGTCCGAAGGGGTGGCCCCACAAACCGTTACGCCCGCCGAAAACCCAGGAACGCCGCCAACAGCGCTTGCGCCAACGGTGCAAGTACCATTGCGGGATCGGTTCGCCGCCTGGCAGATTATCGGCGCGATCGGGTTTGTGGCGCTCCTTCTCGCCCTACTGCTGATTATTGCCGCCCGATTCCGGCGACGACGTAACGCTACCAGCTAAGAGCGGGGAACGATGATCAGTCAGGCCAAGCAGACCACAACACCGCCACAGTTCACCTATGTTCAGCCATACGCCAACGCGGGCAAAATGCCGCGTTGGCTGCTGCCCTTTGTCCCACCAGATCCAGAAGCACGCGCCTGGCTCCGGCTGTGGCTCTTGCGCGTCTTGATCGCCACGAACCTGCTCCTGGGAACCTACTACATTGTCTGGCGCTATACTGGTTCGATTAACTGGGCCTTCTGGTGGGTGGCAATTCCTCTGCTGCTGGCAGAGACGTACAGCATGGTCGATGCCTGGCTCTTTGGCACATCGATGTGGAATTGGCGCGGCGCACGGCCTGAACCGCCACCGCCAGATCCAAACTGGTCCGTTGATGTCTTTATTACCTGTTACAACGAACCCGTAGATCTCGTGCGCAATACAGCGCGCGCCGCCAAGGCTATCCGCTACCCACACCAAACCCATATCCTTGACGATGGGAACTCCCCTGAGATGCGGCAAATGGCCGAAGAGGAAGGAATTGGATATATCACCCGCACCAGCGAGTGGGATAATCGCGCCCGCCACGCCAAAGCGGGCAACCTGATCAACGCGTTCTACCAGACCACTAGTGAGTACATCGCCATCCTCGACGCCGACCAAACCCCATCACCAGAGTTTCTCGACCGCACGCTCGGCTACTTCCACGATCCGAAGGTTGGCTTTGTCCAGTCGCAGCAGTTCTTCTACAATGTTCCACCCAATGATCCGCTCGGCGCGCAGGCACCGTTGTTCTATGGCCCGATTCAAGAAGGGAAAGATGGCTGGAACGCCGCGTTCTTCTGTGGCTCCAACGCCGTACTGCGCCGCGAAGCCCTGATGTTCATCGGTCTTGCCTACTATGTCCGCGACCTGGAAGTACGGGTGCGTAAAGCCCTCAACGATGCCGATCAACTCTTACGCAAAACCGAACGCGAACTGCGTAACGATCCCGCCAGCAAACGCACGCGCACAATGCTGCAAGAGTTGCGGGAAATCGTGCATGATGCCAAACAAGCGATGCGGAAGAATGAGCCGATTCAGGAAGTGACCTGGGATTTTCAACGGCGGACTGAAGCAGTCTCCCGCCTGCTGGTTGATGAGGACCTTGCACAGATCCGCGCCGAACTTGCCGATATTCCGGGAATGGATGATATGCCCCTGGCCCTATCAGACGAAGATGCCTTGCATCTCCTGGCAGGGCGCACCGGCTCGCCACTCGCCGCGCTGGCAACAGTACGCAGCCTGCTACTCGAAGTTGATGTTGATCGCTCTGACGAAGTTCACCCCGTCATGCCAATGGCGACGATTTCGGTCACGGAAGATATGGCGACCGCCATGCGGATGCATGCCCAAGGCTTCACCTCCGTCTATCACGGCGAAAATCTCGTAGTTGGCCTCGCCCCTGATGACTTTGGCTCGGCGATGAAGCAGCGCCTCCGCTGGGCCCAAGGGACCTTACAGGTACTTTTCCGAGAAAACCCCTTGACTATGCCCGGCCTGCGAATTGTGCAACGCCTGATGTATTTCGCCACCATGTGGAGTTATCTATCAGGAATCTTTGCGCCAATCTATCTGCTGGCTCCAGTCCTCTACCTCTTCTTTGGGTGGCTGCCAGTGCGTTCCCTTTCGTCTGATTTCTTCTGGCACCTGATTCCCTATCTCCTCACCAATGAATTGCTCTTTATCATTATTGGGTGGGGGCGACCAACCTACCGTGGTCGCCAGTATAGTCTGGCCCTATTCCCTGTCTGGATGGCGGCCCTCTCCTCAGCAGTGACGAATGTCTTCTTCGGCAAGAAACTCGACTTTGCCGTTACCCCCAAGACCCGGCAAGGGGGCGTATCATTGAAAATTGTCAAGTGGCAAATTGTCGCGATGGTGCTGCTGCTGGCGGCATCATTCTATGGCCTCGCCCGTCTGGCCCTTGGGCTCTCCACAGAAGGCGTTCCGATTATCGTGAATATCTTCTGGTGCTGTTATGATATAGCAATGCTTAGCGTCGTCTTTAATGCTGTTGCGTATACGCCCGGTGATGACATGCCAAGCCCTGAGTCCATGCTGGCGAACAAAGAGACGACTATTGAACTTTCTGATAGTCGGGGATTCCAGGGGGAAGGCCGTTTGCTAGGGGGAGCACGCTAACAGAGAGCAACGATAGCAAACGATGGATAGGAACAAGAACACCAACCAACTAGCGGGCCAACAAACTGGGCCGGGGAAACTTGGCCCAACGCTCTTCCTTTCGCCGCACTACGATGATGTTGTTCTTTCCTGTGGTGGCGTGGTTGCGGCGCTGGTTGATGCTGGCTGTAATCCGCTGATGGTCACCATTTTCGGGGGCGAAACTCCCGAAGAACTCGTCGATGATTTCGCGCGGTGGAAGCATCAGCGTTGGGGGTATGAAAGCGCCGATGCCGTACTGGAAGTACGGCGCACCGAAGATGCCGCCGCCGCCGAGATCCTTGGGTGTCAAACACGCTGGCTTGGCTACTTTGATGCCATTTATCGCGGTGATCGCTACACCAAGGATGGCGCACTGTACAGCAACCTCCACACTGCTGAACATGGCCTGATCTCGCTGGTCGCGCACGAAATTCTCAGCCTGCCAGAGTGGCAGCCCGAGACGACGATCTATGTCCCATTGGGGATTGGCGATCATGTTGATCACCAGATTACGTTTAACGCCGGGCGGCAACTGGCGGCGCAGGGCCATACCGTCTATGCCTACGAAGATTGCCCCTACGCGATTCACTCGCCCGAGCGGATTCCCCCACGGCTCGCCGCATTAGCCGGACAGATTGGCGACCCAATCGATCAGCCAATTGGCCCGACGCTGGTCCGCCGGATTGAGGCGATCGCCGCCTACACCACGCAGGTACCAGTTATCTTCCGTTTCACAGATAATATGCCCGCCGCCGTGACCAACCATGCCCTCGAACTAGGGGATGGCAATGGCCCTGCCGAACGGTATTGGCCCGTGCTGGGCTGAGTATCAGCCCAGTAATACACCCCGCTAGCGCTCGTTCGTTATGGTCGAAAACCAACTTCACGACGCGTTGATGTGGCCGACTCTGGCAAGTCATCGGTGAGCGCCCTTGCCATTGTGGAACGAAAAGTCTCGCCCAGGGCTTGCGCCAATGCGGCGCAACCATCAGCATACACCCGCCAGAGTTCGTAGGGAACCTGTTCAGCCAATTGCTCGCCAAACCACGCCTGATATGCGGCGAGTTCAGCCCGCTGGGCGGGATCAAGCAGGGCATCAGCAGGGTGATCCTGCTCATCTGCCGGGTAGCCTACAAGCGAGTCGAGCATCACCCGTGGCACACCGAACGTATCAGCGAGTCGTTGTAACGAGTGAACTGTAGGTACTACCTGACCCCGCCGCCAGCGCGATACCTGTGCATCGCCGACCCCTACCGCCCGCGCTAAATCTGCCTGCGACAGACGGCGGCTTTCCATCGAGTTATTCAGCCAAAGGGTAAAGCGATTCGGGTTCAGGGACTCTGGCATGATACAAGGCTCCGTAGAACCAGTAGCGGGCGGGCGCACCCGCCCGCTGCTGTAGGTATTAATACCGCACAATTGCGCCTTCGCTCGAAGACGCCTCGCGGGTTGCTGCTGCTGATCGTTGCCAGTTAAGTTGCGCGATGTCATCACGCAGCCCACCAAGCATATAGCGCAGTTCGCTCGCCATAGCGCAGAACTGGAAGCCTTCGGCAATCCGCTGGTTGACCCCAGCGGCACCAGAGCAATGAATCCCCGGAGCAACGCCCTGAGCCTGACAGGTCTTGCGGATATGCTGAATCGCCTCCACCAATTCGGGCTTATCGCTCTCCAGCGGCACCCCTAACCCCAGGCCCATCGAGGTCGCCAGATCATTCGGCCCAATAAAACAGGCATCAACACCGGGCGTACTCAGAATCGCCTCGGCATTCTCCACACCCTTAGCGTGCTCAATCATCAAGATCAGCAGCAGTTCTTCATTGGCGTGTTCGTAATACTCAGCACTGTTCGTATCAAAGCTCAGATAGTGCCGCCCACCACCAACGCCACGCCCCCCAAGGGGATGATACCGGGCAGCATAGACGGCCCGCTCGGCTTCTTCACGAGTCTGGATATTCGGCACAACAATCCCCCAGGCACCAGAATCAAATGCGCGTTTGAAATGTTCTGGCGTATTCCAGGGAATCCGCACCATCGGGGCGATCGGCGCGTGTGCCATTGAGACAAACATCTGCGCCAGAGTACGCGGGTCAACGGTATTATGCTCAGCATCGATCACAAGCCAATCTAACCCCAACGCGCTCACAAACTCGGCAGACTCGGGGCTTGGCAACGAAAGCCAGGTGCCAATTGATGGCTCACCAGCCTTTAATCGCGCTTTCACATGATTCTTCCGCATCGTACTACCTTCCTTTCTCGCAGAGGCATCTTCTGAGCCGCCTGCGCGCATTGTACGGTATTTCCCAGGTTTGGCATACTGCGCTACAGCGCAGCCGCCAACCGATCCGCATCGTCAAGCCAGGTACGGGTCGTGCCAAAGGCAAAGTAGGGGATCCCTTTGAGGGCTTGCGGGGTGGCGGCTCCGACCAAAAAGAGTGCTGTCCGCAATTCTTCAACAAAACCCTGAAGCCATTCAATTGTTGCGGCCTCGCTGATTAACGCCTGCTCCAGCAAAGGCCGCGCCAGCCCCACCAGATCAGCCCCAAGGGCGAGGGCTTTGGCTGCGTCAAGCCCATTACGGATTCCCCCAGTGGCAATGACTGGCACCCCAACCTGCCGCACCATCCGCACCGCCGCTGGCGTCGGAATCCCCCAGGTAGTAAAGAGTTGCCCCTGGGCGGCTAAGCGCTGATTACCCGCGGCTGCGGCGCGATCAGCTTCAATTGCGGCGAAGTTTGTGCCGCCAGACCCGCCAACTTCCAGCGCCGCGACGCCGCAATCAACCAACGCCCGCGCTACCCTGGTGGTGATCCCGGCACCAGTCTCTTTCGCCATAACTGGCACCCCCAGTTCGGCGATCACCGCGCGCAACGCCGCTAACCCACCCGCCGCATTCGTATCGCCTTCTGGTTGCACCGCCTCTTGCAGGTAATTGAGATGGATCGCGAGCGCCCCCGCATCAAGGGTCTGAATCGCCACCTGCAAATCAGCTAGCGTCAGTGGTGGTGTACGCCCCTGTGGCAAGAGTTGCGGCAGACCGATATTCGCCAGGAGAAATGCCGTTGGTGCTGCCTCACGCGCCACGGCATAGCTGGCGGTCAGGGCGGGGTTCCGCAACATCGCCCGCTGGCTACCAACGCCCATGGGAATCATTAAGCGTTCGGCCACCCGTGCCAGCACCCGATTAACCGCGGTCGCCCGGGGATGGCCGCCAGTCATCCCGGAGATAATGATCGGGTAAGCGAATCGCTGGCCGAAGAAGCTGGTCGTCAGATCGATTTCAGCCCGGGCAATCTCTGGTACTGCATTGTGTAACAGGACAATCTCCGACCACCGTGCCGTGGCGGCCACCTCGGCAGTAGCGCGAGCGGCTACGGTGAGGTGCTCAGCTTTGCGGCGAGAAGTAGCGTCATCAACCATCAACAGTTCGCTTCTCAGGGCCGCGCTAGCCCTGGACTATGGAGGCTTGGCCAACTATCGGCACGCCACTTGCAACAAGACCGCTACTGAGTATAAACGGATTGATAGACGAAATGGAGTACGATGCACCGATTAAACGGAACACTACCGCTCATTCTCACCACAATCTTGAGCCTCTGCCTGCTGCTACTGATCGGCTGCGGGCAAACAGCTACCCCCACCGAAACGGCCATTCCATTACCAAAAGGGACTATTGTGCGGGCAACGCCGAGTAGTGGCACCCCCGAGCAAGTCCGCCCCAAAACACCGGGGATTCGCTCAACCGATGAACCAGGGCGCTCGTTCCCCGGCCAGCAACCAGGCGCTACAGTGCCGCTGGCTCCACCAGGATCGATCATTACCCCAACACCCGAGCCCTAAACGCCATTTATACGCGTATATATTGCCCTACGGCGAGTTGCCGCACAAAGCCTTTCAATTCCAGCATCGTCAGTAATCCGCTGAGCGTAGCAATGGAAAGGCCACTGGCATGAGCGAGATCGTTCAGATGGGTTGGGCCAGCGCCAAGTAACCGCACAATCGCCCGCTCATCGTCGTTATCGGGCAACAACTGGCGCGATTCAGCCTGTTCCTCGCGTTTCGTCAATGACAACGCATTGAGAATATCTTCGGCGCAGGTGGCGGGGTGCGCCCCATCCTTCAACAAACTATGCGGCCCCGCACTATTAGGACTCAGGATACTGCCTGGCACGGCAAAGACCTCACGTCCTTGCTCAGCAGCGAAATCAGTCGTGATCAATGCGCCACTCCGCAAAGGCGCTTCAGTGACCAGCACGCCTAATGACATGCCTGAGATCAGCCGATTCCGCGCCGGAAAATTGGGGGCGTCAGGCGCAGCACCGAGATGATATTCGGAGACTACGGCCCCCTGCCCACCATCGGCGATCCGCGCCGCCAATGCCCGATGTTCGGCTGGATAGATCAGGTCAACACCAGAACCAAGAAAGGCGATAGTGCGCCCACCAGCTTTGAGGGCGGCATCATGGGCAGCAGCGTCAATCCCCTTCGCAAGACCACTGACAATCGTTAGCCCCGCCGTAGCCAGGGCACTGACCAACCGCGTGGTGACTTCACGGCCATATGCCGTCGCCCGCCGTGTCCCTACTACTCCTAGGGCCAGATCATCGGCAGCAGTCAGGGTACCTTTCACATACAGCACGGTGGGCGCACCAGCGATCTGTCGCAGCCGTTCCGGGTATGCGGGGTCGGCACGGGTGAGCAGAGTAACGCCAGCCCGATCAATGCGCTCCAGTTCGCGGTCCAGGTTCCAGGTCTGCTTCGCGGTACGCAAATTAGCGCGTAACGCCTCGCCCAGGCCAGCCCGTGCTAGCTCACCGGGCTCAGCATTCCAGGCGGTAGCAATATCACCAAAATACTCGCACAATCGGTCGATGCGCGATGGACCAATGCCCTTGGTGAGATGAAATCCTAGCCAGGGAATCCGTGGGTCGTTCACAGTAGCCTCGTATCAACGGCAGACGATAGCCAGTGGCAGCGCAGATGTTATACGGTGCAAATGCGTTCGCCGTCAATCGAGCAGTGGCTCAGGCTTCTGCTGCTCGCGCCCAATATCCGCTTGAATCTCGCGCAGCGAAGCGGGATCAATCAACCCCAGGTCTGCGGCGTGTTCAGCAGGCAGCAGGGTATCACGCGCCAGAATCAGCGGGACATTGCGTTGCTGTAACTCTTTGGCGATCGCGGCAATGGCCCTTGCCCGCCGCCGGGTATGCACGTGGCGAATATAGATCGCCCGAACCCGTCCTGGATATTCCCGCGCAATATCGCGATAAATCTCTGGATCATGCTCGCCACTATCGCCAATCAGGACAAATGATAAATGGGGATAGAGGTCGAACAAGACCCGCGCTCGATCTAGTTTGAGTTTTGGCAAACTCGTACCAGCCAGAATAGTTTGACTCCGCCCCCACCGTTGCAACAGTAATGGCCCCAGCGGAAACCCATTAATATCAATAAACTGATCGATCAGGTCATAGAGGTTCCAGGGGCTATTGGAGACGTAGAAGATCGGGTTCGGCTCACTCCCAGGCAAGCCCGCCCGCAATGCGTGATAAAACGACGCCACACCAGGGAACGGCATCCGCGTGCGGGCGCTATTCAGCAACACAATTCGCGCCATCGTCAGCAGGTCGGTCACGCCAGTACGAATAATCGTATCGTCAACGTCGCTGATCACCCCAAATGCCGCGTGTGGCGCGGGGATTAGCGCCGCACCAGTAGCCGTGACTGGGCCTTGGTCTGGCAACTGCGGTGAAATCAGTTCAAGCGAGATAGCATACCAATCGTGATGGTCAAGCACTGTTTTCTGTGGGGTAAAGCTGAACGCGAAATAGCCATCAGGATCGGCCTGCACCTCGAATTGCTGTCCCTCCCAATAGGCTCGCACGCGGGCACCGCCGATCTCATCGGTTTCGAATCGGCTATACATATCACGCAAATTCCGCCAGCCAGAGGTCGTTACAGCGTAGCGTGAATAGCGGCGCTCCTCGATAACGCGGCCCCGCAGGACAACCTGTTCGTTGCTACCATACCCCCGATAGGGCACAATTTGAATTGGTCTGGCCCGATCAAAATACCATTTTAGCCCTAGCCGGCTGGCGCGAATCATCCGACCTAATCGCGCCAGGTGCACAATAATGCGTCTGCGCCAACGTCGCAGTGTCACAGCTCACCTCCCCCAAGGTCTTGGGCAAAAGCGATGCCACGATCTGGAAATGGTGAGGCTTATTCTCCTACGATTTCTTGCGGTTTGCCAAATTCGACTCGTGTATGATCAGGGGCTGGCAGTAAGGCCACTTCGACTAACTCTTGCGCCCCCGCATGGGTGAGCGCCGTCACCACCACGGTCGCCCCAACAGGTAACGACTCGTGCGTCCTGGATATTGCAGCAATCGTCAGCGGAACTGCGGGGCCTTGCGTAGTCACTGCCCCAACGACACCTGGCTCAATTGGTACAACCACTGCTGCCAACCCACCAATCAGGTTTGCCAACGCCGTTTGGCGGGTAGTGGCCCGCCGTACCAACTGTGCCACCAGCCCAAAGAGGCTAACACTGAGGAGCATAAACAGGATTGCGGCTAGCAGGCTCTTGCCAACGTCGAGCGAGAAAAGCTGAATTGCGAGAATCCCGGCTCCACCAAAACACGTGATCGCGGCGGGCAACAACCCCATTACCAACGAGCGTTGATCGCCACGAAACAGGGGCTGGGGCCAGAAGGCTATTGCAAGGGCGCTGATGATTCCCAGACAAAAAATAACCCAATAGATACGCCCAATTGTGTCAATATCGACACCCACAGCAATCTTCTCTCCAGAAATATACCTTTCAAAAGAACTCGTGTACTACAGACTACGTGCCACCGCCTGATCTGTTTCGCGCTAACCCTTGCTCAGGATGGCACAACAGGAAAACGCACAGCCGAAAGATCCTGTTCCCCGCCCTCGGCACGACGACCCTACCAACACCGACAAACGGTGCTGAGAGGCAGAATTACTATAATAATTCTGTGGGGATGGCAAAGAACAGCGCAGTGAGTTGCGCCTGGATTGCCTGCGCACGCTCGGGCAACCGCCAATCACTCACGACCATCAGTTCATCAAGCCACCGATCATACAAGGCCATCACCCGCTCGTGGGCAGTCAGGACTTCTGTTGGGCCAGTAGTGCCCAACTGGGCCTGGAGCGCGACTAGCACATCGTAGAGGACGGCTAGCCGCCCAAGGCGCGCAACGCGTACACCGTGATCGTGGACAAACGATTCAGCAAGCGTTACGGGCCAGGCAGGCATAGGTTCTTCAGCGGGCCAACCCAGGCCCGTAGCAACGATCAGATCGCCCCCAGCTACGGCGGCCTGTGCCTGCCCCAGCTCAACACGGTTCGCCTGGGCCAGGGCCGGCCCAACGAGATCCAAAATAGTACGCCCAAAGGCAAACCACTCCCGCCAGAGCCGTACTGCCTGAGCAACAAGTGCTGGACGCGGTGTCGTAATCAACGTTCGATCGCTTTCACGCCGCTGGTAATCAAGCAGGCGCGGAGTAGCGATACCACCCGCCACTAATCCCGCAGCGGTGAGTTGCCGCAGCACTGCCCAAAGGGCAGTTTCTGGCACAGTGGTTTGCCGAAATTGGTCGTAGGAGCTGAGCGGCGCCGCCGCCAGCAGGCTATAGCAGGCGGGTGCTAGGGCCATAGTTAGCGGCCCAAGCGCCCCCCCGAAGTCCGGCGGCAAATTTAAGAGATCGATTTGCCGCGCAAACTCTGTTGACTGCTGCACGGTCTTTGGCAGCGTCGTGAGCAGGGCCGCGCCACCAACAGGAATCTCATCGAATACCAGAGTCGCCTGTGGGGCCAGTTCCAGTAAGCACTTGATCAGCACTGGCAAGAGGGGCAGATCAGCGGTTATCGCGCCCAACCAGGGCGCAAGGGCAACCCGCAACGATGTTGCCGCAGAAGCACCTGATTCCGCCAGATTATCTGCCAGAGGGCGATTATCCAGCGCTGGAATGAACCACCAACTGACCCCAAGCTCAGCCAGAAGCGCTGGCGTATGCGCCAGATAACGCGCCCAGGCTAGCGTAGTCCAGGCACCAAGCGGCGCGGCTGCACGCACGCTGCCAATCAACACAATCGCGGGTAAATCTGCCGCACCCAGCCGTAATATGGGTACGGTTGCGGCTGCGTCAAGGTACTGTACGGCGGCCTGCTCCGGCACCGCTCGCGCATATTCCTGTAATTGCGCACTGATCAAGGCGGGCAGAAGTTCCAGCCCGTAATCAGGAAAGGTCGTAGCACTGGCGGTAATATGCGCGCGCAGTCGATAAAAGGGTAGCAAACTCGCCTCGTCAATCGCGGATACGCAGCAGGGGTTTACTCAGGCCGAGTCAGGGCCTGCTGTTGGGTCGGGTGTTGCCACCACCGCTGGTGATTCAGGGGGCGCCTGCGTTGCTTGCTGCAACCGCTCGTCCCACGTTTCCTCCACTGACCGCCCCAACACCTCCCCCAGTGGCGGCAATTCACCCAAACTGGTCAAGCCGAAGTGCCGGAGAAAGCCAGCAGTTACCGCATATTCCATTGGCTGACCAATCGAAGCGCGACGGCCCAGTGCTTCAATCAACTCACGGGCGAGCAATGTTTGCACAACCCCGCTACTATCGACCCCGCGAATCGCCTCGACCTCACCACGCGTCACGGGACCACGATAAGCAATAATCGCCAACGTTTCTAGGGCGGCAGGCGAGAGACGTTCGGTACGACTCAGGCCCAAGAAACGGGCGATACTTCGGGCGGCATCAGGCGCACTGGTCAACGCATAGCGGTCACCGTGTTGCTGCACGCGTAAACCACGCTGGGCGGTCTGCAATTCCTCAGCCAGCAAGCGCAACGCCTCCTCCACGGCTTCGACTGGCTGCTCCAGCGCATCGGCCAATTCTTCGACACTCGTCGGGGCCGCCGCCACAAAGAGCAAGGCTTCACAAAGTGCCGCTAACTGCATCGTCGTCAGGAGGGCTGTTGGCTCAGGCATCGGCGATCACCGCTTCGACGACATCCTCAACTAGTGGTTCAGCCGCTAACGACACGACAATATCACCAAAAGGCGCTGCTTGCAGGACATCTGCGCGACGACGACGCACCAGTTCCAGGATCGCCATGAACGCGGTGATCACATCAGTGGGGGTGTGTAGCTCAGCCGCCAGCCCACTCAGGCGCACCGTATTGCGCGGCCAGGCCAGTAAGCGTTCGAGAATCTGCGCGGCCATTTGGCCCACACTGATTCGCGGCACCAAGTTCAAGAGCCGGGGGGCAACAGGCTGGCGGGACAACCGCCGATGCACCGCACGCAATAAATCGGCGGTCACGGCAGGTACGAGGGTAATTTCCGGCACCACACCCGCTGTGGCAGAGGTCGGCACCGCGACCGGGGCAAAGGCGCGCACCCCAGCGCGATCGCGCACCCCTAGCCCAGCCGCTGCCTCCTTGATCTGACGATATTCAAGCAACTGCCGTACCAGATCATCTTCGTCGGCCTGCAAATCATGCTGGGCATTGGGTGTCTCTGGCGCACGCGGAAAGAGGCTACGCGTTTTTAGGAGCAACAGGCGCGAAGCAACTGCGGCAAACTCAGCCAACGCGGCGGGATCGCGGTCTGGCTGCTGGTCGATATACTCCAGAAACTGATCAGCGACCAGGGCCAACGAGATGACCGTAATATCTAACTCTTCCCGCTCAATCAAGCGTAGCAAGACATCAAGTGGCCCTTCAAATCCTGGCACATTGCAGGCGTAATCGAATGGCAGGAGCGCAACGCTGGCACTCATACGGCACCGTGCATACTACAGGCGCTCATCAGCCGCCCGCAATGCCAATAAATGTTGTGCCGTTGCTGCATCAAGCGTACCAAGTCCTTCATCCTCCTGATGAACCGCAATCAAGAAACAGGTCGCAGCAGATGCACCAAGCCGCGCAGCCCAGACTGCGCCCAGTTGCGGGTGATGCTGCAAAAGATAATACCCATGCAACACGCCAGGGCGCTCCTGCGTACTCAGCCAGGCCCACAACCGTGGCACATACCGCGCCAGAAGCACTTTCGTCACGCGATGGGGCACCCGCACCCGCCCCTGCCCAGCTGGGTCAACTTTTCCGAGATCGTGCAGCAGGGCGGCCACCAACAGGTCTGGATGCTGTAATCCCTCGTTGAGTAAGGCCCGAGTAACACGTACTGCGTGCCGCTGATCAGTCGGGGTCATTAAGGAAAACGCGGCCAGTTGTGCTGGCGTAAGGATCGCCGTTGCCAGCGCCTGATCGTGCGCTGGTACCCACGGCACCAACGCCCGCCCTAATTGCCCAATTCGGTACGGTATACGCGCAATCAGCAGACAGCCAATCCTTCCCAAAATACCCGCAAAGTGTGGCAGAGGCAGTGCATCAGCGTCAACTCATCATCGCGCCGATCCTTGACAAATCACAATCTATCCTTAGTATAGAGCCAATCGGGTATGTACGTACACCTCTGGCGGTCGCTGCGTGTAGGGAGCTCATTGCCTGACTCACGCCACCAGGGAGCGCACGAGGGCCCGGTATGTGAGAAGCTGACCCGTTTTGTGCTTGTGTTGTAAGGGAGGTGTGTAGCAGCCAGCGCAAATGCCTCGCAGCGCCCAGCGAGGCAACTCGTAC